>CALLJA010000127.1 GCA_938008865.1 uncultured Anaerolineales bacterium | reverse complement strand
CAGGTCACTTCGCCGGGCGGCACGTCGGCGGAAGCCTTGTACTATCTCGAAAAGGCGGGCTTCCGCACGGCCATCTCGCGCGCAGTCTGGGCAGCCTACCAGCGTTCGCTGGAGTTGGGGCGGGAGAAGCCCGGGCACGGACCGGACGGCCACGCGGAGGAAGAATGAAGCCCCCCACTCTGATCGAGACCGAACGCCTGTTGCTGCGCGTCCCGCGACTGGAGGATGCGCCCGCCGTCTTTGAAGGCTGGGCCCGCCACCCTGAAGTGACCCGTTTTCTGACCTGGCGTCCGCATACGAGCGTGGCTCAGAGCGAGGAGTTGTTACGCAAGTCCATCGAAGCCTGGGAGGGTGACGCCAAATTCCGCTATCTACTGGAGATCAAAGGCAGCGGCGAGTTGGCGGGCATGATCGAACTGCGCCTGGAAGCGGAAGTGTTCAAGGTAAGCCTTGGTTACACGGGAGCACGCGCCCAGTGGGGCAAGGGATACATGACCGAGGCCGCGCGCGCCCTGATCGACTGGGCCTTCCAACAGACAGGGGTCTATCGAGTTTATGCCACCGCTGACGTGGAGAATATCCCGTCGCAACGCGTGCTGGAAAAAGCGGGCATGCAGCGCGAAGGAACGTTGCGGCGCGAGAGTATGCACCCCAACACCAGCCCCGAACCGCGCGATTGTTACATGTATGCGATCGTACGGTAAATTTTCCAGCCGCGATTTGCAATGCTCAACTTCCCTGCCGCCAGGCCATCAAGCTTTTGCGATCAGGTAGTGGAAATTATTGGTCAGGTAATATCCGCCCCCGCTGGTTTTGAACGGCGCGATGACTTGTAACACGGCAGCCCGCACCGCGTCCTCGCCCCTGGTCTGGATCGCCCGTATGGCCGGGCCTGACGACAGCAACCCGCGCAGGGCGGTCTGTTCGTCGGGATAGTCCCACGGGCACTCGACCGTCTTCACGTCCGCAGGGGTCAGTCCCGCTTTGACGGCGAGAGCCTCCAAGGCTCCATCCGCGGAAAGCGCAAATGGACCTGGAGCGTCTGGCGGGGGTGGGGGCAATAACGCTCCCATGGCTTTGATATAAGCCGTGGACTCGTTTTCTTCGGGTTTCCCAAACACGGCGATCGCCACCGTTCCAGTCCGCGAGACACGACTGGCTTCCTGCAGCGCGTGGACCGGGTTGGCGGCGAACTGAAACGAACTAAAGCCCGTGACCACGTCGAAGGTGCGGTCGGCGTAGGGCAATTCCTCCATTTCGCCCGTGCGGAAATCGCCAGCGCGCACACGCTCACGGGCGAATGCCAACAGCGGCTCGGACGCATCCAGCCCGCTGACCTGTGCGCCGCGTTGGGCCGCCATCTCACAAAAGATACCCGACCCGCACCCAATGTCCAACACGGATGTGTTCGCGCCCACGGCGGTTTCCTGTAAAACCGCCTCGAAGAGCGGCACGGCCACACTTTCCTGCACATCCGCCCAATCTTTGGCCCGCGCGCCCCAAATCTGTCCCTGCACGTTCGCTGTACCCATAAAGTCTCTCCTTCTTAAAACCGATATTTGTGTTCCACGGCTCGATTACATTGATTCAGAGTCCTCTATAGTCGCGTTCGGCGGTGGCGCAGATACAGAGTCAATCCTAAAACGGCGACCCCAAACAGACTCAACCATAACCAATCATAGGTTCCATCGGGCATCCTTGGTCCCTGCCCGGTGGAATTTCTGACGCTCGCTACAACAGCATCTTGGACATCGAACCAGGTTCGGATTTGCAAGGGTTCTGCCGAGAACGGGTCCCCATTGACAAAGAATATGGCGCGGGAGCCTTCACTAAACGCAAAGTTGGGCGCACAGACCCAAAAATATCCTGAAATTTTAACTGTCCTAGGGCCATGTCCCTTCAAGTATCGCTCAACTTGTACAGTGAGGATGCTGTTCCCGTCAGAATCAGGGACCCAGGTCTTCACGGTTCCTTCAAGCACGATTTGCGCGTCCTGAATGACACCGGCAACTTGTGTTCCAACTGGGATCGGAGTGGGCGGCACATAACCAGGCGGTGCCAGTGTCGGCTCACAAGCCAGTACGGACCGAGGTGTGGGTCCGAAGACAAGCATGAACGCCAAAAGGATGACGCCCAAAAAACAATACGCGATGACGTAACTCTTGGATTTCATAACAAATCAGGCTGCTCGCCACTAACTCAAAACCAGATGAGGTGTACGCTGTGTCAGACAGGCGGTCTTCCAATGTGGAGGCGTCCAGCTAAACATACTGAATATTTCAGTACGGATTATACATCTACCTTCCTGCGGACACCCTCCTCACGGCCGATACGGCTCCTCGCGCACCAGGTGACCGTAGATGATCTTAAGGAACAAGGCGGGGATTAGCCACTCGAATCCCCAGGCGGACGGCAGCACATATAGATTCAGCAGGAAGGCGATCAGGATGATGCCCAGGGCGGTGGGACGCCGCAGGTAGAGCGACATTGAGAGCAGCATCACCCCCGAGAGCAGCAGCGCCGCGTACCAGAAGATGCCGTAGGCCCAGTTGCCGCCGAAGAGGAAGGCCACCAGCAGCGGGTGGACATGCAGGGCCATGAAGACCAGGTGATTCTTCGCCAGCCGCGTCAAGCCCGTCTCTGCGGGTTGGAGCGGCGCGTGATAGAAACGCTTGCAGCTGTTGAGCGCGTTCGCCACCACGCCGCCGAACACGTCCAGCGCCATCAGCCCTGCCACGAGGTATTGCCAGGTCGTCCACGGGATGGACCTCGTCCACAGCACCCAGCCGAGCAGGGCGGTGGCGAACAGGCCCACGGTCCACACCAGGGCGCGTTCGGCGCTCGTCGCGCCTGTGCCAAAGAATTCGTCGGGCTTGCCTGAGTAGTTCCAGTCGATCACAACGCGGTCTGATTTCATGGGATTCTCCTATTGCAATCATACGACAGTTTGATATACTCGCACAAATCTTTTCCCCATTCATTATCAATCAAACACAAGGTCTGCAGAGCGATCATCCACTTTTCCTTTGTGTTCTTCGTGCCCTTCGTGTTCAGCGCTTATTGGAAACCAACATGGACCTCTCCCAAAACATCCATCTGCTGGGCGACCTGCTCGGCCAGGTCATCTCGGAGCTGGAAGCGCCTGAGTTAT
>CALLJA010000126.1 GCA_938008865.1 uncultured Anaerolineales bacterium | reverse complement strand
CGCACCTTTCCAGGTTCGTAACGATAAGGGCAAACCCGGCGAAAGCCGGGGACGCAAAGCCAACGGGTCTACCGCCGCGCAAGCGGCCACGATTGCCAGGCCGCCGAAAACGACACGCCAACCACGCGCCGTTCGTGGACGCATTGCGTTCCCCCCCTCGTCCGGGTGCCCTTGTCAGGAGAAACGACAATGGCATCCAAAAATTTGTTCGCCCGCGTCCTCAGCGCAGCCGTCATCCTGGCCCTCAGCCTGGCGGCCCTGCCCATCCCCGCCGCCCAGGCTGCCGGCGCAACGCTGCGTGAACACCCAATCAAGTTCTACCTCGACCCGGCCCTGGTCAGCGACATGGACTATGCCCGCACCGTCCTCGCCAAATACGTGGACGACATGAACGTCATCCTGTCCAAGAACACCGACCGCCGCCTGGTCTTCGACCCCGCCAACGGCATCATCCTCACCAGCGTCCAGCCGCAATCGAACCAGGGCGTCCCGCCCCTGCCGGTCGACGGCTTCGAGATCTGGGCCCACGCGGTCCACACCAGTTACAGCATCTCCTACGGCGGCTACGCCGGGTTGGATGACAGCGGCGCGGGCGTGCTGGCCGGCCTGAACTGGACCCGCCTGTACGACCCCGAAAAACTCCAGCCCGCCGAAGTGGCCGACTACTGGACACAGATCAACAACATGCTGCACGAACTGGCGCACGTCTTCGGCGCGGGCATCGGCGAATATTACGGCTTGATGTTCGCAAAGGACACGACCGGCCTGGAGCCGAAACTTAACATCAATATCTTCGATCCGTCCGACCCGTTTTGGAGCGGCAAACCCGAGTTCAAGGTCGATCCGCTGCTGTGGAACCTGGCCCAGGACAACGGCTACCAGCGCATCACCACCCGCGCCAGCCTGCTCGACACGGTGCGTTTCTCGGCGCTGACGGCGGCGGTCCTCAACAACGACTACCGCAACGCCGCCCCGAGCGTGGACCTGGCCCACATCCGCGTGCAGGTGCTCGGGGCTGACGGCCAGCCGCTCGAAGGCGCGCAGGTCAAGGTCTGGAGCGTGATGGGCACCTCGCCTTATCAGTCCAACCTGCTGACCGAAACCGCCACAGATGCCGCCGGCGGCAGCGAATTTGCCTGGGGCGGCGCCGCCAACCCGCACAACAGTTACGACTTCCTGCGGCTGGTCAAAGTGTACAAGGACGGCTACGCGGCCTCGGCCCGTTACGTGTCCATCTTCGACGCCGACATCGCCCGCCTGGTCGAAAACAGCGGCACCCTGACGATCATCTTCCAGTTGGAAAAGAATCCGCCTGTCTCCACCTTTGGCGACGTGTCCACTGCTTACTTTGCCTGGTCGCACATCGAGCGCCTGTACGCGGCGGGCATCACCGGCGGCTGCTCGAGCGCCCCGCTGCTGTACTGCCCCGAGCAATACGTCACGCGCGCGCAGATGGCCGTCTTTCTCGAACGCGGCATGAAGGGCGCCAGTTTCGTCCCCGCGGCGGCGGTCTCCACCTTCGGCGACGCCTCCAGCCACTGGGCGCGCAACTGGATCGAAGCCCTGGCCGCCGATGGGATCACCAGCGGCTGCGGCGGCGGCAACTACTGCCCCGAAGCCTACGTCAACCGCGCGCAGATGGCCATCTTCCTGCTGCGCGCCCGTCATGGGGCCGCCTACACGCCCCCCGCCGCACGCGGGACCGTATTCCAGGATGTGCCGTCCAGCCACTGGGCCGCCGCCTGGATCGAACAACTCGCCGCAGAGGGCATCACCAGCGGCTGCGGAGGCGGCAGCTACTGCCCCGACGTGACCGTGACCCGCGCTCAAATGAGCGTCTTCCTTGTAAAAACGTTCGCACTGCCATAGCTGTGCGCGTTCTCCTCAGATGCAACTGCCCTGGCCGCATTCCAGGGCAGTTGTGTTTAATGTCATTGCGAGGGCGATGTTCTTTCGCCCGAAGCAAACTCAGGGAATAAAGTGCAAGTCTGGTATGGGGAGATTGCTTCGTAGGAAGAACGCCCTCCTCGCAATGACATGGCCTTACGGATTCTTCACTGTTACCTGAATGACCGCCGTCTCCACCCGTTGATCGGCGTACACAACCACCAGTTGCAGCGCGTACAACCCGTTCAGCCCGCTGGTGTCCCACTCGGCCAGCAAGCCGTTCTCGACCGCCGTGGGCATATCCGCGCCAATCTGAATCCACGCGCTGGGATTCAGGCCCTGGCCGACTTGCACGCGGTAATAGGCGAAGTCCGCGCCCGAGGCCGTGCCGACGATCTGGACCTTGCCGTTCACGTCCGCAAACAGAGCAGGCGCGGTGATGTTGACTTCGGGATTCACCTTCGGCGGCTGGATTGCGTCATACGAACTGGGCGGCTGAGGCAGTCCCGTGCTTTGCGCCCAGGCCTGCGCCTCAGGCGGGACGATTAGGTACACGCGCTTCTCCACGAACTGCGGCGGCGTGAAGACCGTCGCCAGGAAACCCGTCTCGCGGTTGACCTGGTAGGCGCGGTACAACGAATCGAGCTGGTTCGGCTCGCTGCCGTTCAGGAAGACCTCGCTGACGATGTTGGGGCAATCGACGGTAGGCAACAGCCCCGAGGGGTCGCACACATCCATGACCGAGACGCCCTGCGGGATGGTCCAGCCGTCGCGCGGCTGCCCCTGGCTGGCAAGCTGCATCAGCGCATTCCACAACGCGATGGGCAGGCGCGGCGAGAGACGCGCACCCTCGACCCGCGCGCCCGTCCAGGCGGCCACCACGCGCGCGGGCGTGTAGCCCACGGCCCACACATCCCGCCCGTCGGCGGTCTGCCCGACCTTGGCGCCCACGGGACGCCCGATCTCGAAGGCGTTCGGGCTGCCCAGGCTCGGCCAGCGCGCGGGCTCGTCGCTCAAGGCATTGGTGACGAGATAGGCCAGCCCGGGCGAGACCACGGGCCGCGCCTGCGGAGCGGACCAATCCAGCCAGATGGCGTGGTCGGCGGTTTCCACGCGCAGCACCGCCGAGGGTTCAAAGGCTGGGCCGATCTCCTGTCCGTAATACACGCCCCCTTCGCCCAGCACACCGTATGCGCCCGCGATCTCCAGCAGGCGCAACGGCTGGTCCAGTTCGAGGCCGAACGACTCGACCGTCTTGGTGACACTTTCCGCGCCCATCTGCGCCAGCACGGCCTCGGCGGGCACACGATAATCGTTGGCCAGCGCATTGCGCAGACGCAGCGGACCGTGGAACTGCCCGTCATAGTTCTGGACACTAGCCTGCCCGGGGATGTCCCAGACCAGGGTGGCGGGACCCAGCCCGCGGGCGAAGCCCGTCAAATAGACGAAGGGCGTCAGCAGGGACCCCGGGCTGTGCGCCGCCACGAGGGGCGTTTCCTGCCCCTTGAGCGTCTCGCCGACCAGCGCCAACACCTGGCCCGTGCCCGGGTCGAGGATCACCGCGCTGGACGAGGCTTCGGTCAGCGCCGCGCCCGGCGGCAGGGACGGCAGCAGCCCCGCCGCGGCGCAAGCGGCTTCGGGCAGGCCTTCCAGCCGCGCGGCATAGGTGGCGGTGACGCACGAGGCGCTTTGTTGCAGGTTATAGTCGAGGGTGGTGTAGACCGTCAGACCGCCGCGCTCGATGCGGTCGCGGCTGAAACGGGAGTCCAGTTGAGCCAGGACCAGATTCACGAAGGCGGCGGCAGGCTCGGGCGCGGACTCGGGCGGAGCGGCTAATTGCACGGATTCGCTCAAGGCGGCGTCCGCTTCCTTTGCACTGACCAATCCCGCATCCCTCATCTGCGCGACGATCTCGCGCCCGCGCTGCAGGGCGGCCTCGGGCGCATCCAGCGGATTCAGGCTGGGCGTGCCCATCACGCCGGCCAGGATGGCGGATTCCATCAGCGTGAGTTCCCCCGCCGATTTGCCGAAGTACAATTGCGCCGCCGATTCGACCCCGAAGGCGTAGCGGCCAAAGTGCGCGGAGTTGAGCGTCCATTCGAGGATTTGCGCGCGGCCAAAATGCGCGCTGATCTGCGCGGCCAGCAGACGTTCGCGCAGGGCGCGGCGGGCGCTGGCGGGCTCGTCGAACAGCAGCAGGTCGGAGACGAGGCGTTGGGCCAGGGTGGGATGCGAGTCGGGGTCCTGCCAGCCTTCGAGCGAGTAGCCTGGGTTCTTCCAGAAGCTGGGGTCGTTGAGCAGCACCACGGCCTCGGCCAGCGCGGACGGGATGTGCTGCGGATTGTTCTCGTCGAGCGCCACGTAGCCGCGCGGCGAGTCGCTGGGCGCGAAGGAGGCCAGCAGATGTTCGCCCGTGCGGTCGTAAATGCGCGTGGGCTGGAGCAGGAGTCCGCTGGGCGGGTTAAGCAGGCGCGGCAGCAGTTCGAGCGAGGGCAGGTCGCGGGTAAGGTCGGCGTAGGCCAGCGCGGTAACCACGATCAGCGCGGCTAGGATCAGCGAGAGGATCATCCCCACGCTGAGGATGACGCTGCGCGAACGTCCTTCCGATTTGCGGAATTTGGCGAGGCGGCGTTCGCGTCGCGAGCGGAGGATGGGGCGGAGTTCCTGCATGGGATAATTAAACCACACTTGAAGTGGAGTGGAACGGTGAAGGTTTTCTGACCCCTTTTCCATCCTCTCTCTTTTCATGCCTTTTGAGTGGAGGGAGGTGAATTATATGTTCGCATTAAACTCCTCGCCCATTTTCCTGCGGAAAATGGGCGAGGCAGGGAGGGGGCAAGGGGCTAATCGTCTTCCAATACATCCGCCAGCCACTCGAATAGATTGGTCTTCTTCTCCAGCGTGTCGCCGTGG
>CALLJA010000125.1 GCA_938008865.1 uncultured Anaerolineales bacterium | reverse complement strand
GTCAGTGGCAGCGTGAGCGGGAACAGGATCGCCACCATGTACTTGCCGTCGGCGGTCAGGCCTTCGTAGTGATAAAAACTGCCGTCCCGGGTGATCGGCCCGGGGAACTGGGCGTACTGCGAGATCATGCGCACGCCCGATCCGCCGTTGAAGTTCAACAGTTTGGCTTGCGCGGCATACTGCTGGGCGGCCGCGCCGTTGAATGGAACCGTGGAAAGGTTGTCGTTGGTGAACGGCTGGTTCGGGCTGGCTAGCACCGCTTTGAGCTTGTTGAGCGAGGTCTCCGCCCACGGGTTGACGGCGGCATATTCCTGTGCAGGATAGATATGCACCACGGCCTCGAAGCTGCTGTTCACGGCGGGATACCCCGTCAGCTTGAAGACGATGTGCTGCGGCGCCGTGCCCCACGGCCCGGCTGTGATTCCGTCGGCGGCGGGGATCAGTTCACTGGTGGCTCCGCTGGACAGGCCGGTCGGCGCGATAAAGGATACATTTTGGAATGAGACAGCCTGTCCAGGGATGGCCTCGGTGGGCGGCGGTGCGGCGGCGGTCAGGGCTTGCATGGTGCCAGCTACCAGCGTCTCGACGCTGACCTGGTCGGAGGGTGCGGTTGTGGCGGGGGCGCTGAGTCCGCAGGCCAGGATCAGCAAGGTGGCCATGAGTAGGGAAAAGAGGGTCTTGAACTTGGATTTCACGGGAGGTCGCCTTTCTGCGATGAAAATATACGAATCGACCAACTCAGGACTGACTTCATACGATTTTGTTCCTGAGAGTGCCGATTCCCTCGACCTCCAACTCTATCACGTCCCCAATTTTCAGGTATGGCCCCTTGGTCTTGGTCAGTTCGAGCAGGCAGCCCGTGCCGACCGTCCCAGAGCCCACCACGTCGCCAGGCTGGAGCATGGACGACTGCGAGGCCCGCGCGAGGATCTCGCCGAACGACCAGTACATATCCTTGAGATTGCCACGCGACAATTCGACGTCGTTGACGCTCGCCGTCATCAAGAGGTCATACACGCCGGGGCGGCCCGCCGTTTTCTGGGCGAACTCATCGGGTGTGACGATCATCGGACCCAGCGACGAAGCAAAGTCCTTGCCCTTGGCGGGTCCCAGCCCGACCTTCATCTCCTCGCGCTGCACATCCCGCGCGGACCAGTCGTTGAAGATGGTGTAGCCGAAGATATGCTCGGTGGCGGATTCGGGCGTCAGGTCGATGCCTGCTTTGCCGACCACCACCGCGATCTCCAGTTCGTAGTCCAGCTCGGAGGTATAAGGCGGATAGGGAATGAAATCTTCGGTCCCGAAGATGCTGGCATGATTGGTGTAATAGAAGACGGGAAACTTGTACCAACCTTCGGGCACGTCTCGCCCGCGATTCTGGTTGGCGGTCTTGACGTGCTGCTCGAAGGCGTAAGCATCGCGCAGGCTGGCGGGTTTCAGCGGAGCGTGCAACCTCACCCCCGACCCTTCTCCTAACAGGAGAGGGGAGTCTGAGGCGAGTCGAGCGGCCGTTTCTGCGCCTGCCTCGATGACGGCGCGCATGTCCACGAAGGGCAGGGGATGGATGCGACCGTCCACAACGAGGCCAGGCCGAGGTCCAGAGGATGGGGTGGAGAAGGTGGCGAAACGCATGAAATATCCAGGGATGGTTTTGAAAAACTGGCAGGCGAACGGGTCGACCTGCCAGTTTCGTCCATTATAAATTACCGCGACGTTCCTGTTCGAGTTCGAGCGACTCGAACAAGGCCTTGAAATTGCCCTTTCCGAATCCCTGCGCGCCGCGCCGCTGGATGATCTCGACGAACATGGTCGGGCGATCCTGAATGGGTCTGGAGAAGATTTGCAGCAGGTAGCCTTCGTCGTCGCGGTCGACCAGGATGCCGAGATCGTGAATGGCCTGGAGGTCTTCCTTGATCGAGCCGACGCGCTCGGGCAGCATTTCATAATAGGTGTCGGGCACGCGCAGGAATTCGATACCGCGCGCCTTGAGCTGGGTGACGGTCTCGAGGATGTTGCCCGTGGCGATGGCGATGTGCTGCGCGCCAGGCGTGAGATAGTAATCGAGATATTCCTCGATCTGACTCTTCTTCTTACCCTCGGCGGGTTCGTTGATGGGGAACTTGACGCGCCCGTTGCCGTTGGACATGACCTTGGACATGAGCGCGGAATATTCGGTGGAGATGTCCTTGTCGTCGAAGTGCAGGAGCTGACGGAAGCCCATCACCTCGTGATAGAACTTGACCCAGTCGTTCATCTTGCCGAGCTGCACGTTGCCGACGATATGGTCGATGGACGCCAGCCCCGTGGACTCGGCGGCTTTATCGGTGATCGGCCGATAGGTCGGCGCGAAGACGCCCTTGTAGTCGTCGCGGTCGACGAAGACGTGCAACGTCTCGCCGTAGGTGTAAATGGCCGAGGTGCGGAAGATGCCGTGGTCGTCCTTCTCTTCGCGCGGCGCCCAGGCCGATTTTCCGCCGCGCGAGGTGGTTTCCTTCCAGGCCTTTTCCACGTCCTCCACCTGCAAGGCAATCACCTTGACGCCGTCGCCGTGGACCATGTGGTGCGCCGCCAGCGAGCTGGACGGTCCGTACGGCGCGGAGACCACGAAGCGCGCCGTGCCTGATTCGAGCACATACGAGGCGTACTCGCGGTTGCCCGTTTCGAGGCCCGAATAGGCCACGGGCTTGAAGCCAAAGCCTTTCCACCAGTAATACATGGCGTGCCTGGCATTGCCCACGTAAAAATGGACGTGGTCGATGGACTTGATCTGAAGGAAGTCGCCTTCCTCGGTGATGGGGCGGGATTCGGACTTGGACGCAAGTTTGGTCATGGCTCCTCCTTGAGCGGGTTAAGCGCATTTTACGACAAAGATAGTCCTATTGCAAATGGGAGTTGCCTGCCTGACGGTAAATGCAGATTACGCAGATTTTTCTGCGTAATCTGCGCAATCTGTGGATGTTTTTCTATGGTTTTGGATGGGCGGCGAAAAACTCCCAGATCAGCTGCGAGGCGGAGATGGATTGGGTCGGTTGGTCCGAGCCTGGCCAGCCGCCTGCACCGCCAGGCCAGGCATGTCCGCCGCCAAGGATGGTGTACAACTCCACAGAGGTGGATCCTGCGCAACCCGTCCAGGTCTCGTGCTGGATATCGTCAAACGAGTTGGTCTGAGGCTGTGGGCCGCACCCGTCAAACTGGGTCCAGAACCCGACCGACTTCTGCACCGAAGCAAAATCCACATTGACCAGGGACTTGGGTCCGTATCCGCCGTCATACGGGACATGCTCGTCGGCTGTCCCGTGAAACTCAATGACCGAGACGGGCTGGGCGGGGGAGCAGGCTGGGAAGTTGAGCGTCCCCGCCACGGGCGCGACTGCTGCGAACAGGTCCGAGGCTTCGCAGGCCAGCCGCTGTGACAGCATCGCGCCGTTCGACAGGCCCGTGGCGTAGATGCGCTTTGGGTCGATCTGGGCCAGCGATTGCAGGTCGGCCACAATGACGCGCACAAAACCAACATCGTCCACATTTTCTTCTTGCGCGTAGCCACAACAGGTGCCGCCGTTCCAGGTGAGGAGCTTGTCGTCGTTCAAGCGGCCTGTTCCGTTCGGGTAGACTACGATGAAGCCATTCTTGTCGGCTACGGGATTAAATCCGCTCATGCGGATGGCATTCTTTGCGTTGCCTGTCCCGCCGTGGAAGACGAACACCAACGGCACAGGTTTGGACCAATCCACCGAGGCGGGCACGTAC
>CALLJA010000124.1 GCA_938008865.1 uncultured Anaerolineales bacterium | reverse complement strand
GTCCACCTCGACCTGCCGATGTTCGGCACTGTTTCTTCCGATGACCATT
This sequence comes from uncultured Anaerolineales bacterium, assembly GCA_938008865.1. Classification (GTDB taxonomy): domain Bacteria; phylum Chloroflexota; class Anaerolineae; order Anaerolineales; family Villigracilaceae; genus JACPVF01. The sequence continues at coordinate 4,164 of CALLJA010000124.1, read as the reverse complement.
ACACGGGTCACAAGGCCGCGGCCTTTGGCGGAACGACCACCGTCATGGACTTTGTTGTTCAGGAGAAGCAAGGTTTCAAGCACTCGCTGGACGTTTGGATGGAGATGGCGCAGAAGGCCGCCATCGATTATTCCTTCCACATGAACCTGACCCACTTCGACGACCAGATCGCCAAAGAGATTCCCTCTCTGGCCGAGATGGGCATCACCACCCTCAAGGTCTTCACCGCCTATAATGGAAGACTGCGCCTAGATGACGGCGGCATCTTCAAGGCCCTGCGTGTCGCCAAGGATAACGGCATGTTGGTCATGGCGCACTGCGAGAACGGCGACGTGATCGACACGCTCATCCCCGAAGCGCTTGCAGCGGGACATACCACGCCCGAATGGCACGCGCTGACCCGCCCGGGCTGGGGCGCGGTCGAGGCCACCCTGCGCATGGCTGCCATGTCTGAGACCGCGAATGCGCCCGTCTACATCGTCCACATGAACATGGCTGGTGAGGTGGACATGCTCAAGTATGCGCGCGAACGCGGCGTGCCTGTCATGGGCGAGACCTGTCCCCCGTACCTGTTCTTCTCCGTCGATGATTTGCGCCGTCCCGATGGCGCCAAGTGGATCTGTTCGCCGCCGATGCGCTCGAAGGCCGACAACGCCCGCATCTGGGAGGGACTCTCCGAGGGCGTCCTGCAAACCATCGGCACGGACCATTGTCCCTTCTTCTTTGACGGGACCAAACCTATCGTCTATGAAGGGCAGCCGATTGCCATCCCAGGCAAAGAACTGGGCAGGGACGACTTCACCAAGATTCCCAACGGCCTGCCAGGCATCCAGGACCGCATGCCCGTCCTGTGGACGCATGGCGTGCGCACGGGCCGCATCACCCCCAATCAGTTCGTGGCGTACATGAGCACCAACCCCGCCAAGATCTTTGGCCTGTATCCACGCAAGGGCGCGCTCGTCCCTGGCGCCGATGCGGACCTCGTCATCTGGGACCCCGAGAAGCAGGTCAAGTACGGCGTGGCCCTGTCGCATCAGCGCACCGACTACAACCTGTACGAAGGCTGGGACCTGGTCGGCTACCCCGAAAAGGTCTTCCTGCGCGGAGGGATGATCGTCGACGGCGACCAATGGCTCGGCAAGCGCGGCGGCGGCCAGTTCCTCAAGCGCGGCCAGGGCGAGGTGATTTGATAGGTTTGAAGGGAAACTGAATCAAAAAAGCCGAGGCACTCTCGGCTTTTTTGTTAGAGCTTTTAGAAACTGGATTGGAATCGTTCAAGTTCGCGCATGGCTTGTGCTAATTTCGGCAGGCGCGACACCTGTTTGATTTGAATGCCAGTTTCCTTCCCAATCAAAGATAAAAGCTGAAACAGGAGGGGTTCTTTTACCTGGATCTCTTTAGGCTTCAAGCTGCCAGCCAGGGATTCTACGATCTGTGCTGGGACGTTGCTCCACATTTCCTCCATGCTGGGCAGGGGAGCCAGGATGTCTGCGCCGAGGATCATGCCGCTGGCGTGTTCCACAGCCATCAGCATGAAAGGAAAGAAGGGTCGGTCGAATTCATCATCCTTGACCGCTCCCTCCATCATGTGGAGGTCCACCTCTAAAACCGTATTATCTGCTTTCATGCCCTTTAGTTCGTTCAGCGCGTCCATGTTCATTTGGATATTCAAAGGTGGATCGATGGGAAAATGGATTTTGCTTTTTTGATCTTCCCATTTTCCATCTTTTTGCACACGCACCAGATAAACCTGCTCCTTCTCTGCCACTGTGAGCAGGCTGGGATCCTCTCGAAAGCGCGGGGCTACATCCAGCAATTGTTCCAAGGCATGGATCATCATTTGGGCTTCCTCCTTTTCCAGGTACCAGGGGAAGCATCCAGGCCGATAACTGCGGAACTGGGGCCAGGCATTCCTGCCGCGGAATTTCAACTCCAACTCCTTGAGGATTTTCCGATCTTCGGGCGTGATCATCTCCCTGTCTTCAAAAGAGGCTTGCAGTTGCGGGATTTGCAGCAATATCTCGGGAGTGAGTTTGTAACCGATCTTTTGAATGTGATTGAATCCATCAAACCCCTTTTTGTCCAAATACACGGATATGGCATAATGCTCGCCCAGGTTGCCCATTACACTAACAAGTCCCATCCTGTCATTTTCAGGAAATTGGACCGCGAAAGTGTTGTACTCGTACATGTATTCCCACGGCGCAAGTTCACGCAATTTGCCCATCAACTCATACAATTGTTTCCATTTGGAAATGGAGGGAGCATGGCTTTTTCTTGGCATAACGGAACCTCTTTTGAACGATTGTTAGCTTTATTTTAGACGTAAAACTGTGGTTGTGCAATTTGTAAACTCACATGGGATTCGCAAATTACATGAATGTTTTGTAAAATGAATGCTGTTTGACCTCGTTTATTTTTGGAAAACCTTATAGGAGACACTTATGTCCACCCGTAAACCCATCATTCATTGTGACGCCCTGGTCGTGCACTGCATGGACTACCGTTTGCAAAAATTCCTCCAGCCGTGGATCACGGTCCGCTTCGGATACGACAACTTCGACATCATCTCGCTGGCAGGCAGCGTACACGATTATGAGATGGTGCTGAAGTATGTGCAGTTGGCCGTACAGATTCACGACATCTACACGGTCTGCCTCATCAACCACGAGGACTGCCGTGCCTACGGCCGCGACGGAACCTACAAGCGTCACATCCATGATCTGACGGATGCGCACAAGAAGATCAATGCGTTGTTCCCGCACTTGAAAGTGGAAACGTTCTACCTGCATCTGGACGGGACCTTCGAGCAAAACACCTAGGGGGCAGATGAAAGATTTCTTCATCCGCATTTTTATGGCCGTCAACTCCTTCTTGATCCGTGTCACGCGCGGACGGGTTGGCGGACAGTTGGGCACGCAGACCATCCTGCTGCTGCATAGCGTTGGGCGGAAGTCGGGTCAGCCGCGCGTCACGCCGATTGCCTACTTCCATGATGGGGGCCGCTACCTGGTCGTTGAGTCCAACTGGGGCAAAGACCAGCACGCTGCCTGGTACTACAACCTCAAGGCGCAGCCGCAGACTAGCATCGAGGTGGACGGGCAGACGGTCCAGGTCCAGGTGGGATTTGCTGAAGGGGAGGAATATGTCCGCCTGTGGGAGTATGTGACGAAGAAACACCCCCCGTACCTGGATTATCAGAAGATGACCAGCCGTAAGATTCCGATTGTGGTGCTGACACCGCCCTAGACCAATTGATCGTGGCTTGAATTGTTCTGTCACCCCTTCGGGGTTTGGGGGCATATCCTTATTCTAAAATCATTATATCCCTTCGGGATTGATACAAACAGTCAACTATGGCTGTAGCAAAGTCGCTTGACAAGAATTGACGTTCGTGGCGTTGACCGTACAAATTGGACGACTTTGGCAAATTTCGGCAAACTACGCGAAGCTAAAACCGCCGAATTTGCTACAGCCATGAACAGTCAACGAATTTGCAAAGACAAAAATCCCGAAGGGATGATAAGATTCTAGCCATGAAGTCATCAACAAAAAATCCCGAAGGGATGGCATGATTCCAGGAGGACAATATGGCAGGCACGTATTCCCAGATCTACATTCAAATCGTCTTTGCAGTACAGGGACGGCATAATCTGTTGCAGAAGCCCTGGCGGGAAGACGTGTTCAAGTACATCTCTGGCATCATCAAGAACAAGGGACAAAAGCCGATCATCGTCAATGGCGTGGCTGACCATGTCCACGCGTTCGTTGGGTTGAAGCCGTCGCTGGCCCTGTCTGACCTGGTGCGGGATATGAAGAATAATTCCTCCAATTTCATCAATGACCATCCTTGGATAAAAGGAAAGTTTTGCTGGCAGGAGGGCTACGGAGCGTTCTCCTACAGTCACTCACAGATCGAAAGTGTCTATCACTATATTCTCAACCAGGAAACGCATCATACACGACAGAATTTTCAGGAAGAATACATGGGTTTTCTCAAGAAGTTTGCGATCGAGCACGATGTCAAATATCTTTTTGAATGGATTGAATAAATAGAGCCTGATCTGCCTCCGCGTTGGAGTTGACAGTCACCGCTATTCAACTTCATCTGTGATAAAATACCGCCCGTTGCTCAAAGGACGCCTTGGGGGAGCACGTATGCCT
>CALLJA010000123.1 GCA_938008865.1 uncultured Anaerolineales bacterium | reverse complement strand
GAAGCGGGTGCGGCGGATATCAAAGTCTCATAATCAGTCGGAGTGCGGACTTATCTCCGCACATGTGACTCGAAAGGAATTTGCCATGATGAAACGGCTCGATCCTCGTGTTGTGCTGGGCGCTCTCCTGTTGTTGGGCGGCGGCTTGTTGCTGGCCCAGACCATGGGCTACCTCAAGAATGCCTCCGACGTGTTCTGGGGCTCGATCTTCCTGCTTGCGGGCCCGGTTTTTCTCTCATTGCTCTTTGGCGGGAACTGGTGGGCGGTCTTCCCTGGCTTCACGCTGACGGCGCTGGGTGTGATCATCCTCTTCAATGAGCAGTTGGGCGAGTTCAGCGGGATGGTCATTTTGGGCGGCGTTGCCCTTTCGTTCTGGGCGGTGTATCTCATGGACCGCTCGCGCTGGTGGGCGCTCATCCCCGCGGGCGTGTTGAGCACGCTGGCCGTCATTACCATCGCGCCTGAGCGCATCGGCGCCTTCGAGACGGGCGGAGTGTTCTTCCTCGGCCTGGCGCTGACCTTCGTGCTGGTGGCGCTGCTGGCGGGCCACCGCTGGGCCTACTATCCCGCCGCGGTGTTGGGCGTGCTGGGTGTGCTGACCACTGCCAGCCTGATGGATTGGTCTGCTTACATCTGGGCGGTCGTTCTGCTCCTGGGCGGCGGTTTCCTGATCGTCAGGTCGCTGGTCAGAAGGTAAGCGTGGCGACTGCGCCGCTGGTGGTTGAGTAGCTCGTGCTCTTCGGGCGTACCGAAACCGAGCGGCGGATCACAGTAATCTTTGCGTGAATCAAAACTCCCTGTCAACCAGGGAGTTTTGTGTTTACTGTGCCTGCACGACTTCCACGTCAGGGAAGAATTGATGGACGGTGCCCGCCACCCAGCCATGCAGGGTGGTGGGGGAGAGCGGACATCCCAGGCAGGCGCCGCCCAATTTCACGGCCAGAGTCTTGCCATCCAGGGATACGAATTCCACCGAGCCGCCGTGGAATTGCTCCACGTAGGCGTCCAACTTCTCGATCAGGCCGCGTAGCTGCACTTCGAGGTCTTGCGTGGGCGTCACCATGTCAACTCCTTTCGAGATTACAGACCAGAAGCCTTGTAGCTTCCGACCCCTTCGCGCAGCATGGACTTGACCTGTGCGCGGGCGTTCTTCCAGCGGGAGGAGACCACCTGGGCCAGCCGGTCGAGGATGATGGAACCCGTGGTGGGGTGCTCCCGACACAGCCACTCCAGGTCGCGCCCGCGGATGCGGATGGCCTCGATGGGCGCAGTGCTGCGGGCGGCCGAGGTGTAGGTGGGGCTGCCGATCACCGCCGACCAGCCGACCACGTCGCCCGCCTTCAGGCGAGTCAGCACGATGGGCGGACCGTCGTAGGGCTTGTAACGGATCTCCACGTTCCCGTGCAGTAGCAAATACAAATAGTCTGCCCGACTGCCCTGTTCGAAGAGCATCGTATCTGCGGGGCAGGCATACGATTGGAACAAGGGCGTCAGCAGGTCCATTTGGCGTTCGCTGAAGCCTTGGAAGAGGGGGATATCGGTCAGGGTGTCCAACATTTTTTCCATCTTATCCCCATCCTAAAAATGCAAGTAGTATCAAAAATCATAAAAGTATAGACATTAATCCCGCCATTTTCGTGATGCCGACGTGCGTATATTTTCCGCCTGCTGGATGTTCTGTACGGTAGGAGTTCCCGCGCGCGGGGGCAGGATTATTCTCGGTTATACTTTGAATTGTGTGACTTTTTTACGAGGTGTGCATCCAAATGAAGATTGAAACCGCCGTGACGGACATTTCCGTGGAAGCGTTGAAAGCGGGCGACCGCGCCGAGTTTGCCCGCCTGGTGGACCTGGCCTCTGCGCCGATCTATCGGCTGGGACTGAAGATGCTGGGCAACCCGCAGGACGCCGAGGATGTGCTGCAAAACACCTTCCTCAAGGCCCTGCAATCGCTAGGGAACTTCGAGGGCCGCTCCAGCCCGCTGACCTGGCTGTACCGTATCGCGGTCAACGAAGCGCTGATGCTAATCCGCCGCCAAAAGCCGCAAGTGGAGATCGCCGAGGAGCCGCAGGATGGCGAAGGCGACCTGCCCACCCCCGTCCAGTTGACCGACTGGTGCTGCCTGCCCGAGTCCGACTTCCTGACCGCTGAGTCGAAGCGCGCCCTGGATGCGGCCATCTTGAAACTGCCCGAGAAACTGCGCGTAGTCTTCCTGCTGCGCGACATCGAGGGCATGTCCATCCAGGAGACCAGCGAGACCCTCAACCTGACCGAGACCGCCGTCAAGACCCGCCTGCTGCGGGCGCGGCTCCATCTGCGCGAACAGTTATCGTCCTACTTTACCGACCGCCTGGCCGAGGAGAGAGTGAAGTGAAACACCAACACGAACACGAATGCAGTGACCTGCTGGGAAGCATCTCCGAATACGTAGACGGCTCCCTGCGCGAGGAACTGTGCCGCGAGCTGGAGCAGCATCTCTCCGAATGCGAAGACTGCCGCGTGGTGGTCAATACCATGAAGAAGACCATCGAACTCTACCAGACCGATGCGCCCAAGGACGGTCTGCCTGCCGACGTGCGTCAGCGCCTGTACAAGAGCTTGCATCTCGAAGACCTGCCGCATACCTTGCATTAGTTTATCCATGACCCCTGATCCCGAACGGACCCTCTCCTCTCTCGAACTGCTCCTGCTGGGCATCGGCCAGCCCGAAATGCCCAAGGTTGGGCCGCTGCGCTCAGGTTCTATTTGCCCGCAGTGCGGCCAGGGGCGGCTGGACTATAACGGCCTGTTGCAGCTCGAATGTCCGCGCTGTGGATATGCCAGCGGCGAGGGCGGCGGGTGTACCTGATGATTGATTCCGCGCCCCGTGCGGGCGCTGCGCCTGGAGCATCCCATCCATGACCGAACGCCAATCCCGACAATCCTCCCCCATCCTGCCGCTGATCATCGTCGGCGTGGGCCTGGTCCTGCTGGGCGTGGCGGCCTACGCGCTGCTGCCCAGGGCGCAGGCCGCCCTCGAAGCCCAGACCGACGGCCTCTCCGCCACCCCCGTCCAGGTCGAGTACGACGCCCCCGCCCTGCGCCTGACCGACATCCACGAGACGCCCGTTTCCCTGGCCGATTATCGCGGACAGGTGGTGCTGGTCAACTTGTGGGCCACCTGGTGCCCACCCTGCAAGGCCGAAATGCCCACCCTGCAAACCTACTACGACAAGTACCGCTCGGACGGCTTTGCCGTGGTGGCCATCAATGACGGCGACCCGAGCGCCGATGTGCTGCAATTTGTCGAAGACTACGCCCTGACCTTCCCCGTCTGGCTCGACCCGAAGTACGTCGCCACCGAGCAGGCCTTCAAGAGCATGAACCTGCCCAGTTCCTATGTGATCGACCGCGCTGGCGTCGTCCGCCTGCAATGGGTGGGCGAGATTTCCTATGCCATGCTCGAAAAATACGTCACCCCCCTGATTACGGAGTAACCCATGGAAGCGAAACTGAGTTGGAAAGAAAAGATGTCCTTTGTTGGTGTGGCGGATAGCGGCCACGAGGTACGCGTCGATTCGGACGCGGGCGTCGGCGGCGACGATTCCGCCGCCCGCCCGATGGAATTGATCGCGCTGGGCCTGGCGGGCTGCACGGGCATGGACGTGATCTCGATCCTGCGCAAGAAGCAGCAGAAGGTCGCAGCCTTCGACGTGAATGTCAGCGCGGAGCGCGCTGCCGAGCATCCCAAAGTATTCACGAAAGCGGTCATCACCTACGTGCTGCGCGGCGAGGGCCTCGATGAAGCCGCGCTGGTGCGCGCCATCGAACTCTCGGCGCTCAAATACTGCCCCGCGCAGGCCATGCTCAGCAAGGCCTTCCCGATGGAACTGCGTTACCAGATTTACGAAGGCGATGCCCTGGTCAAGGCAGGGACCTGGCAGCCGCCCGCTGCCTAGACAAACGGAAATCCCCGCTTCGATGCGAGTCGAGGCGGGGATTTTTTGATTCATGCTGGCACGATTCAGGGCGGACCCGCCTTGATGGCGGTGCGCGAGTCGCCGCATTCGCAGGCGGTGACGGTGGCGATGCCGCGCTTCAAGGTGCCCTGATAGGGGCTGGAGCCGTTATAAGTGACCCAGCCTTCCATGTCGAAGGGCAGGGCGCTGTCGGCCAGGATCCATTCGCCATTGTACTTGCGCGCGATGTGGACGTGTGTGCCCGTCACGCGGCCGCCCTCGCAGGATGGGTAGCCGATGGGGGCGCCGGCCCGCAGTTCCAGGCCTGTGGGGGCGCGGCCTTCGCGGGCCAGGTGCAGATAGTAGATGACCCAACCCGTGCGCTCGTCGCCGTCCTTGTCGAGGTCGAGCGCCAGGCCGTCTTCCCCGGAGCGTACCACCAGCCCGTCGGCCATCGCCACCGAGAACTGCTCCGGGTCCACCTTGAAACAGCCCGAAAACTCGGAAGGCGGAGCGAAATCCACGGCCACCAGGGGAGCGCCCGTGCCCCAGCCGGTATGCGGTCCGCCTGTGTAAGACCAGATGCGCCCGGCTGGGAACGGCAGCAGCAGCCCGGGCTGTTTCAGGCTGCCGGGGATGAGTTCGAAGGGAGCTGACCACGGATCGCCGAATAGGTCTGTATAGGTACGGATCAGGCCCTCGGGCCCGGTGTTGGCCTGGAACATCCCGCCCGAGGAGATTTGCGCGAAATAATATTGCAGTGCGGCCGAGGCGGCGTTTTGCCAGGGGTCGGGGCGGGTCAGGGTTCCATCGGTCAGTTCGAACTCCAGCAGGTTCCCGCTGCGCCAGCCGTAGTACCCGTTGTTGAGCGTGTTCGCCGCCCAGACCAGTTGCAGATAGACGCTTTCGTAGTAGATGCGCCGTTGGCCGAGCAGGTACTTATCCACGGGCGGCTTGGGCTGCGAAAGGGCGCCGCCCTGGTATTCCAGTACGGCCAACAGCAGGCGCGGACTGATGCTGAAGTTGGTGGCGATGTAATCGACCAGTTCAGGCCCGCTGCGCCACGCGTCGCCCGCGTAGGTACGATAGGTCTTCAACCAGCCGTCATGCGCGTTGACGAAGGCCGTGGTGTTGAATCCGATCAGGGTTGGGCCGTTGACGAAGGCATGGTCGGGCAGGATGCGATACGGGCTGCCCCACAGCGCGCGGTAGTAAATGGGAATTTTCATCGGCAAGCCGGGCGGCATGGTGGTGGCGTCGCGCGGGATGATCGGGTTGGCGGCGAAGATCTCTTCGATGCTGGTGTTGAAGCGCGCAGCCAGGGCGGGCAGTGTGTCGCCGTCCTGGGCGGTGTAGTCGACCAGTTCACCGGGTTTATAGGAGGGACGTACCGGCAGAGGGGTAGAGGCCGGGGGCGCGGAATCCGCCGACGGCTGGGTGGGGGTGGCGGTCCGGGGAGGCAGAGAGGCGGAAGGGGCGCAGGCGCTCAGCAGCAGGGCAGCGGCCAGGCATCCGATCCAGCCGCGCTTAAGGACCGACAGGCGTGGGCGTGACATTGGGATCGCGGAAAATCACCGACCAGGCCTGGCCGACTGGGTCGGCGATGATGGTTTTATCACCGCGCACGAGCAGGCCCTCGTAGGGCTTCTTGCCGGCCACGGCCCGCCAGCCGCCCAGCACGAAGGGGATCGGGCCGTCGGCCGGGACCCATTCACCGTTGTATTTGCGGGCGAAGTGCAGGTGTGTGCCGGTCGAGACGCCGCCCTCACAGGAGGGGTGGCCGATGTTGTCGTTCACGTCCACCCACTCGCCTTTCTGCACGCGGCCGACGGTGGCAATGTGCAGGTAGAGCAGGTTCCAGCCGGTCTGTTCGTAGCCGTCGCCGTCGAGGTCCACGACCACCACGCCCTGTTCCGAACGCACGACCAGCCCGGGCGCCGAGGCGGTGACCCAGGCATCGGTGATGGCGCAGCCGCCGTGGTCGGTGGCGGGCGCGAAGTCAATGGCGGCCAGGGCGCCGTCGTGTTCCCAGGCGCCGTGCGGACCGCCGGTGTAACTCCACTCCACGCCGGGGTCGAAGGGCAGGGCCAGTTCGGGCTGGGTCAGCCCGGGCGGGAAGATCGGGTTGACGATGGTGCTGCGCGCCCACGGGTCGCCGAACATATCCTTGTACAGGGCGGGGAAGCCGGTCTCGGGGTTGATGATCTGCGCCCACTGCGACTGGCTGTGCAGTTTGGAAAACAGGTATTGGACGGCGACCGTGCCTGCGTTCAGGCGCGGGTCGAGGCGCAGGCGCGAGCCGTCCGGGAAGTTTAACTCGGTAATCGAGCCGTCGCGCCAGCCGTAATAGCCGATGGACAGCTGGTTGATCGCCCAGACCATTTGCGTGAACATGCTTTTGTAGCGGAAGTCTTCGTAGCCCATCGGGTACTCGGCGTGCAATGCGTCCACGGGCTGGCCGCGCACCCAGCGGCTTTCGTATTCGAGCACGGCCAGCAGCAGGCGCGGGTTGATCGAGTTTTCGTAGGCAAGGCGGCGGATGGCCTGCGGACCGGTCACCCAACCGGTCGAGCCGAGGTACTCGCGATAGGTGCCCAGGTAGCCGCCCGCTTTGCCGATGTAGTCCGGGATGTCGAAATCGACGGCGCTGGCGGTGAAGACCACTTCGCTGTCGGGCAGGATCTGTTCATTGGGGGTGCGGTTTGCGCCGACGCGGTCTGGGATGACCAGCAGTGTGCCCGGTGCAACCAGGCCAGTCTCGGCAGGCAGCGTCTCGGTGGATGTGATATCGGCCACTTCGACTCCGAAGCGTTTGGCAACGCCTGCCAGGGTATCCCCGCTTTGGGCGTAGTACAGGACCGGGACGGCGTTCGGGTTGGGGGTGGCGCTGGCCTCCCCGAAGCCCGATGCGCGGCGGGTGGGCGTGATGAACGAGGTAATGGCGGTGGGGGTGATACTGGCCGTGGGCGTGATGGTGGCGCTGGCCGTCGGCAGCGGGGTCTGGCTCGGGCGCGCGGTGGGCGGCACGGTGGGGGGCGCGGGGGTGGGCGTGTAGTACGTCCCCCACAAGGACGGGGTCGCCATACCACACGCAAATTGAAAGATGGCCAGAACGGAGATGACGGTCAGCAGGCGTTTCACTGGCGGGAATTATACCCGCCTTGA
>CALLJA010000122.1 GCA_938008865.1 uncultured Anaerolineales bacterium | reverse complement strand
TCGCTGACATGGGAAAGAATGCTGAATTGAATTATCACGAAACGCCAAATAACTTACTGAAAGGCACTCTTCTTGGAATTATAGGGATGGTAGCAGGCATCCTGCCTCTGTTAATATTTCCAATATTTTTAAACAGGGTTTATCCCGTTATTGCTCTCTTTCCTTTTGCTGGCATTATGTGGGCCATGAGACTCACAAAGACAAAACAGAATTTTGTCAGCATTTTGATCGCCAGTTTTCTTTCTCTGGTTGGTTCTATTATTGGCACTTCACTAAGCCTTATGATCTTTTGGATCAAACAAAATAATTGGGCATTCGATAATGACCTTCTGCTTAAGCTTATTCAGAGGATTATCGAGAATCCCAAACTTATAAAGGAAACAATCAATATTTCTCTGCTCTTTATTGCCATCTATGCAGTTCCAATATGGATTGGAACTCGGCAGGAACGAAAACTTCTCTTTCATCCCGAAACAGAAGTCATTCCCTCTTTCAAACCCCATTAACACGTAAAGGATAAACGTATGAAGATCACAGTCATTGGCGGCGGTTCGACGTATACGCCCGAATTGGTCAACGGATTTTTAGCCCGCGTGGAAAGCCTCCCCCTCAAGGAACTCTGGTTGATGGACATCGACCCCGAACGGCTGGAAGTCGTCGGCGGGTTCGCCCAGCGCATGGTCAAGGCCAAAGGCGAGCCGTTCAAGGTGGTGCTGTCCACGAATCAGCGCGAGGCCATCGCGGGCGCGTCGTATGTCACCACGCAGTTGCGGGTCGGCATGATGCCCGCGCGGCGCGGGGACGAGTACCTGGGTCTGCGCCACGGGCTGATCGGCCAGGAGACCACGGGCGTCGGCGGCATGGCCAAGGCCCTGCGCACCATCCCCGTCATCCTCGGCATCGCAAAGGACATCCGCGAAGTGGCGCCTGGCGCGCTGCTGGCCAACTTCACCAACCCTGCGGGCCTCGTCACCGAAGCGCTGACCCGCTACGCGGCAGACGTCCCTGCCGTGGGCGTGTGCAACGTAGGCATCACCACCAAGATGGGCATCCTCGAAGAGTTGGAGAAGGCAACAGGCTCGCACGTCGACGACAGCCGCGCCGTGCTCAACACGCTCGGCCTCAACCATCTGACCTGGCACCGCGGCTTCACCATCGACGGCGAGGAAATGTGGCCGCTGATCTTCCCTGCCTTCGTCGAGTCGCTCAAGGCAGAGGAACATCCCGAGTGGGACCTGCGCACCGTCGAGACGCTCGGCATGATCCCCAACTACTACCTGCAATATTTCTACTACACCGACAAGAAGTTCGAGGCGCAAAAGAAGTGGCCGCCCTCGCGCGCCGAAGAGGTCATGGCCATCGAGAAGGACCTGCTGCGCGAATACGCCGATCCCACCCTGACCGAACCACCCGCCGACCTGATGAAGCGCGGCGGCGCCTACTACTCCACGCTGGCCACGCAGTTGATCAACTCGCATTACAACGATCTTGGCCAGGTGCATGTGGTCAACACCCGCAACAACGGCGCGGTCAAGGACTGGCCTGCGGATTGGGTGCTGGAGCTGCCCGCCAGAGTGGACAAACAGGGCATCCACCCGC
>CALLJA010000121.1 GCA_938008865.1 uncultured Anaerolineales bacterium | reverse complement strand
GTGTCCATCGCGGAGTCCTTCGGGGCGCGGATCGTGCACATCCCGTCCGCGGAGTTTACGTTTGGGCGCTCGCTCAACCTCGGGGTCCAGGCCGCGACGCGGGAACTGGTCGTCATCGCCAGCGCCCACGTCTATCCCGTCTATCCCGATTGGCTGGAGACGCTCCTGCGTCCCTTTGCGGATGAAACCGTCGCGTTGACCTACGGCAAGCAGCGCGGACCCGTTAGCGCCAAATATTCCGAGCAGCAGATCTATCATCAATGGTACGGCGAGGCGAGCCAGCCGCGACAGGTGACAGCCTTCTGCAACAATGCCAACGCCGCCATCCGCAAGAGCCTGTGGGAGCGCAATCCCTACGACGAAACGTTGACGGGACTCGAAGACCTGGCCTGGGCGAAGTGGGCCAAAGAGCAGGGACACGCGATCGCCTACGCCGCCGAGGCGGAGATTATCCACGTCCACAACGAGACGCCGCGCGGGGTGTACAACCGCTATCGGCGCGAGGCAATGGCGTTGCGCCGCATCTATCCCGAGGCGCATTTCAACTATTACGATTTCCTGCGCCTGACCGCGACCAACATCCTGAGCGACCTGTGGCACGCCGCGCGCGAAGGGGTGCTGTGGCAGAACCTGGCTTCGATCTTCTGGTTCCGCTACATGCAATTCCACGGCACGCGCATGGGACACCGCGAGACCAGCCTGGTCACGCCGCAGTTGCGCGAGACGTTCTATTATGCGCGGGAAAGAAAGAGGAAAGAGGGAACGACGCGCGACGTGGAGCCGATACAGTATCAGTGAAGAGGCAGACTTCCGAAGCGCCAAAGAACGGCGGACTTCGGAAGTCTGATCATTTCTCCAACTCCTGAATGTATCGAATCACTTCGTCGGGCAGGGCGCGAGTCTGGATGTATTGCATGACCAGGCCCTTATATTCTTCTGGCGATCCAAAATTCTCTGCGATAAATTCGTGATCGACCAGGGTGCCTTCGCGCAGGTTCATCCATTCCAGATAATTGGAAAATTCCCATTCTTCAGGGAGAAATACCAACCCGTCTTTGACAGGGTTGGCATGGATATAGATGCACAGTTTCAATAGATGAGCATAGGTGGCAATTGGCTTGCCCTGAAATTGACCTTGAAACAACGCCCCGACCCGCGAAAAGCGTTTGTTGATGGCTTTGGTGTACGAGACCCCCAGCCTCATCATCGCCATCGAGACCTCCTTCGAGACCGAGACCTCCGAGGTCTTTAAGACCTCGGAGGTCTGTTGCTGCCGTGACCGCACCCTCACCAAAATGTGATAATGGGTGGGCATGAGACAATAGGCCAGAATGTCCACGTGCTCGCGCAGATACTTCTTGATGTTCTTCAGAAAGTAGAGATAGTTCTCCCGCTCGAAGAAGACCGCCTTGCGGTTGTTGCCGCGGTTGTAGAAGTGATAATACTGGTCGGGGAGGAAAGGCGTTTCGCGGCGGGGCATGACAGGGCTCCTGGCATCCCTGGACTTCCGAAGCGCCAAAGAACGGTGGACTTCGGAAGTCTGGAAAGTTACTTGTATTCAGGTGTATTCTCAAACAC
>CALLJA010000120.1 GCA_938008865.1 uncultured Anaerolineales bacterium | reverse complement strand
TTCGGCGGGTTGCTGTCCGAATTATACCCTTTGACCATCCGCCCATCTGCCCGTACAATAGACCCATGCGCGACTGGTCTCTCGGCCCCGGCGACCCGCTGATGCTCACCCTGGCAGCGGATTCCCGCCTCAGTACTCCCGACTACCTCAACGACCACATCTGGGAATTGGAACTCGGCGGCGGCGAGCCGTCCGCTGTTTCGTTGCGCACCACCTACGGCCTGCGCGCGCGCTCCATGCGCCTGTTCCTGCGCTTCACCGAAGGCGGGCAATCCGTCACCGATCCGTCCGCTTTCCCGGACGGCCCGCGCCTGAAGCGCTTCCACCCAAATTTTCTCTGGCTCGAATTCTCCCCCTTCGAAAACCTGAAATCTGCCGCCGAATTCTGGGTACCCGAATCCAACGCCGTGGCCGGGCGGCTGACCTTCACCAACCGCAGCACTTCCACCCGCCAGGTGCGTCTGGAGGTGTGCGCGGCGCTGGTCCACCTCGACGGGCAGAACATGCTGCCCGTCCAGCAGCAGATGGTCAACGTGCTGGCCGGGGGCACGGGCGGACTCTTCCCGGTGCTCTTCATGACCGGCGGACCCAAGCCCGGGCCGGGGCCGCACCCCTCGCTGGCCCTGGACCTGGAGTTGGGCCCCGGGGCCGCCCGCCAGGTTACCTTCGCCCAGGCCGCCCGCGAAACGCTGCCGTCGGCCTTCGAACTTGCGCGTCATACCGCCGCCCGCCCGTGGGAAGCCGAACGCGCCCGCATCGAACTGACCAACGCCTCCGACACGTACGAGATTCACACCGGCGACGTGGACTGGGACGCCGCCCTGGCCCTCAGCCAGAGCGCCGCCTTTGGCCTGCTCCTGCGCGGCAGTGAACACCTGCCGCACACCTCTTTCGTCCTGGCGCGCCAGCCCGACATGGGCTTCTCACGCAAGGGCGACGGCGCCGACTATCCGCCCGCCTGGAACGGACAGACCCCGCTCGAAGCGCTCTACCTCGCCAGCCTGCTGCGCGGACAGCCCGGCCTCGGGCGAGACTTCCTGCTCAATTTCCTCGCGGCGCAAAGCGAGAACGGCGAGGTGGATGGACGGCCCGGCCTGGCCGGTCAGCGCGGAAAACTCCTGGCCGCCCCCCTGCTGGCCTCGCTGGCCTGGGACCTGCACCGCGCAGACCCCGACCTGGCCTTCCTCGAACAAGTCTTTCCCAAACTCCACAAATTCTTCTGGTCCTGGCTCTCGCCCACCCACGACCTGCAACGCGACGGCATCCCCGAGTGGACGCACCTGCTCCAGACCGGCTTCGAAGACAACCCACTCTTCGACGTCTGGCATCCCTGGTCACAGGGCGTGGATATTACCACCGTCCACAGCCCGGCCTTGTGCGCCATGCTCTATCGAGAGGCCCGCTGCCTGATCCAGATGGCCCAGGCGCTCGGCCTGCCAGACGACCTCAACCTGCTCGAAATGCAATCCGAGGCCCTGCGCGCACTGGTCAGCGAGAGTTGGGATGCGCCCAACGCCATCTACAAATACACCGACCGTGATACACGCCTCTCCCAGGCGGGCAAGATCATCGCGCGCGGCAAGGAAGGCGCAAGCTCCTTCCGCCCCAAGGTCGAGTTCGAGCGGCCCGTGCGCCTGCAGATCGAGATCCGCACCAAGAGTCACACCACCAAACGCCCCGAGGTGGAGATCGGCGAGTATCCCATCAAGGGCGAGCCGGAGATCATCGAGGGGCACCGCTTCCAGTGGCAGAGCGGCGGCCTGACGGCTACCAGCGAAAAAGTCTACACTCGGGTTGGGCGCGTTAAGGTGCGCGGGCTCGACCCGAAGGACAAAGTCATCGTCCGCACCGTGGACCTGACCTCCGAAGACCACAGCCTGCTCCTGCCGCTTTGGGCAGGCATGTCTGACCCGCAGCACGCCCAGGCCTTGATTGGGCGCACCATCCTGGCGGCAGACCGCTTCGACCGCCCCTTCGGGCTGCCTGCCCTGCCGTCCCTGCCGACGCCCGAAGCGGACCCCGTTGGGATGAGCGTACACCTGCCCTGGAACCACTTGGTCGGCGAAGGCCTGCTGGCCTACGGCTTCCGCGACGAAGCCGCCCGCCTGACCGCTCACTTGATGAATGCCGTCATTCAGAACCTCAAGCAGATGCGCGCCTTCTACCAGCGCTACCACGCCGAACGCGGGACGGGCATCGGCGAACGCAACTCCCTGAGCGGGCTGGCCCCCGTGGGCCTGTTCCTGGACGCCCTGGGCGTGACGATCCTCTCGCCCACCCGCGTGCGCCTGGAGGGACGCAACCCCTACCCCTGGCCGGTCACCGTCAAATATCGCGGCTTGAGCGTGGTTCGCAACCTGGAGGATACGCTTATCACCTTCCCCAACGGGTCCACCGTCCGCGTGACAGACTCCGCGCCCGTAATCGTCACCCAATAACAAAAAAACGCCTTCCACGCGGGAAGGCGTTTCACTTCTGCGGCAGATTACCGCGCCCAGCCACCCGGCAGACGCGCGACTCCCACGTACACGAAGAACAGCGCGAACAGCACGGCGAACAACGCGTTGCGGAAACGCAGTTTGTCCGAGGCATTCTTCCAGCGCGCAGGCAGGTGCGCCACCACCGCCGCCACCAGCATCACCGTCAGGTGCTCGAAGCGGTAGCCGGGCCAGGCCGAGGAAGCAATCCCCGACCAGACGAAGTACACCAGGCCGAGCAGCACTTGCAAATCCATCAGACCGCTGAAACCCGAAGACAGGCCGCGGTCCACGGGCTTGAATGCGACGCCCGTGAAGGCCCCGACGGCAAACTTGATGATGGCCGCAAAGGCCACGATCACGATCAGCCAGCGTACGATGGAATGGGTCATAAGCAGGTAAGCCATTCGATTCTCTCCTTGTTGAGTTTTTGCTATGGTAGCATACTTTGCTTTCTCATGTAAAATACATTCGACGCGCAGAGCGCGGATATCGGTCTGCGTTCCTGAAATAAGGAGGCCAATATGACCTATGCCCACATCCTGACCGAAACCCGCGGCCGCGTGGGGCTGATCACGCTCAACCGCCCGCAGGCGCTGAACGCCCTGAACCACGCCTTGTTGACTGAGTTGATGGACGCACTCGCCGCCTTCGATTCTTACGAGAACGTGCGCGTCATGGTCATCGCCGGCAGCCAGCGCGCCTTCGCCGCCGGGGCAGACATCAAAGAAATGGCCGACCGCAGCACACAACAGATGCTGGACGCAGACCCGACCGCCGTCTTCGGTCGCATCCGCACCATCCGTAAACCGGTCATCGCGGCCGTTTCGGGCTGGGCGCTGGGCGGTGGATTCGAACTGGTCCTGTCCTGCGACCTGGTGGTGGCCTCCGAGTCGGCCCGCTTCGGCCTGCCCGAAACCACCATCGGCGTGATGCCCGGCGCAGGCGGGACCCAGCGTCTGCCGCGCGCGCTGGGCAAGGTGCTCGCCATGGAAGTCATGCTCAACAACCGCACGCTCACAGCCCAGGAGGCCTTGCAGTTCGGGCTGGTCAACCGCATCGTCCCGCCCGAGCGCTTCCTCGAAGAGGCCCTGCTGCTGGCCGAACAGATCGCAAGCCGCGCCCCGCTGGCCGTGCAGGCCGCCAAACAAATGGTCAACCAGTCCTACGAGCGCCCCCTGGCCGACGGCCTCGCAGAGGAACGCCGCGTCTTCTATAATCTCTTCGGCACCGAAGACCAAAAGGAGGGCATGTCAGCCTTTCTCGAAAAACGTCCGCCCGAGTGGAAAGGGAAATGACCGAACTCAACCTGCCCCGCCTGCGCGCACTCTTCCTCGAACTGGGCCTGTTCGACAAGCCGGTCATCGTCCATGCTTCGCTGCGGGCCTTCGGACACATCCAGGGCGGGGCCGACGCCCTCTTGCGCGCCCTGCAGGAGAGCACGGCGGCCATCCTCGTCCCGACCTTCACCTACAAGACCATGATCACGCCCGGGCTGGGCCCGCCGCAGAACGGGCTGGAATACGGCGGCAGCCAGAACCTGAACAGCATGGCCGAATTCTTCCACCCAGACATGCCCGCCGACCGCATGATGGGCCTGTTCCCCGAAACCGTACGCGCGCACCCGGCAGCCCGCCGCACGCTGCACCCAATCCTCTCTTTCGCAGGCCTGGGTGCAGATACCGCGCTCGATGCGCAAACGCTCTACGACCCGCTAGCCCCCATCGGCGCGCTGGCCAAAGAGGGCGGCTGGGCGCTGCTGCTCGGCGTGGACCACACGGTCAACACCGCCATCCACTACGGCGAAAAACTGGCGGGGCGCCGCTCGTTCACCCGCTGGGCGCTGACGAAAAAACGCGCCGTGCAATGCCCCGGCTTCCCCGGCGACTCGAGCGGATTCAACGCCCTGGCGCCCGACCTCGAACGCGATGCGCGCCGCGTGCAGGTCGGCCCGGCGTTGGCGCAGGCCGTGCCGCTCCAGCGTCTCTTCGAGGTTGTGCAGGCGCGCCTGGAACAAAATCCGCTCGACCTGTTATGCGAGCGGCCCGATTGCGAACGCTGCAACGCC
>CALLJA010000119.1 GCA_938008865.1 uncultured Anaerolineales bacterium | reverse complement strand
GGAATGGGGCCACTTAATTGGTTTACACCCAGATTAAGACGTTCAAGTTTTCCCATATTTCCCAATTGGGGTGGAATGCTGCCCGACAATTGGTTCTCGTTCAAATACAGTTCTGTGAGATTTACCAAATTCCCGAGTCCCGCGGGAATGGGACCGGTCAGTTGATTGCGGAACAAATACAATCCCTGGAGTTGCGTCAGGTCCCCAAAAGCAGATGGGATCGACCCAGTCAGTTGATTTCTGGACAGGTTTAGCCATTCGAGCTTGGTCAGGTTTCCCAATTCAAGCGGAATAGGCCCGCTCAACTGGTTTATGTACAAGGCCAGTTCCGTTAGATTCGTCAGATTCCCCAACTCGGGCGGGATGGAACCGGTGAGTTGATTGTCGTACAACCACAACCCAGTAAGGTAGCTCAGATTTCCCAACTGAGCTGGAATAGAGCCTGACAAATTATTCCCGTGAAGCGTTATCTCGGTGACATGCCCACCGGCGCAATGGATCCCGTACCAACTGCATGGCGTGTTGGTCTGCAGCCAGTTTGTGTGATTGGTCCAGTGGACGCCGTCGGTGCTGTTGTACAGGGCCAACAAAGCCTCATATTCCGCCTGGGGAATCTCAGTGGGCAGACAAGGCTCCGTATTGAAGGTCAAGTGATATTCCGGGAGAATTCCATCGTAAATGTAAATCATGGCGTAGTATTCGCCAGCCGGCAGAAGATTACTACAGGTGCGTTCGACGCGCGAGTAAAGAAAATCTCCGCCGTCATTGTCATATCCAATCAGATTGTGCCCAGCATCGTACAACGCCATTTCCGTGTCATAACCGGTCAGCCCCGAGGTTTCAAGCACAATACTGGAAGGACTCGCAAGCGTGAACTTCACATAATCGTGATCGCCTGCGGGAAATATGGACCGCGTCTGCGGGGTATTGGGTAAGATAATACCGGCAGTCGAGAAATCATCATCATCTTCATAGGGGTCCACACCCAAGCCAATGCTTTGGATGGCGAAATCATAGGGATTGGTGGTTGCGGTGTCATTGGCAATACTGACCGTTGCAGTTCGCAGGCCCATACCACCCGGGTTGAAATAAATACCAAACCCCGCGTGGCAATCACCACTGCCCGGAGAAACCACTGCCCCGCTGTTTAGGGATGTCGTCACACCAACATCCGCGGCATGAAGTCCGCTGATCTCCACGGCCGGGTTTCCCGTCAAAATCAGGTTGGCGCTGCCAGTGTTCTCGATGCAGAAATTTACAGCTCTCCCATTTCCAAAATCCGTAGCATCTGATGACGAAGGCGAAGTATCACCATCTGCGATCGAGTTATCATGCAACCACCACGCATGTACACTCATTTCCGCCACACCGCCTGTAATTCCTGTCCCTTGAATAGTAAAAGTATATGGATCTTCGTCAGGGTCATTGTTGGCAATGGTTATCGTTGCTATCCGTATTCCCTCGCTGCTTGGATCGAAGACGATTTCAAAATACTCGGCACCGGGTATTCCCAATACGCTTGGCGGCGGTGTAGCTACCGCGAAATCCAAGGCATCGGGTCCGCCGATTTCCACCGGTGAAGTTCCCGTTAAATCCAAATTCTCATTTCCGTAATTATTAATACGGAAGTAAGCCCTATAACTTCCATTATCGATATCCACATTACCAAAATCCGTGCCGTCAGCCATATCAGGGGACGTATCCCCATTTGTAAGGAGGCTAAGAGAATAACTTCCTTTTCCCTGGCTATAAACGTCTATTTCTGGCGAACCATCCGCGCCTGTTCCCTGAACGGTAAAGGTATAGGGATTCTCATCCGAGTCATTATTGGCAATACTAATTGTTGCTGTTCGAAGGCCATATTCACCGGGGTCAAATGTAATCACAAAGCCAAATCCTGTAACACCTGGCGCAATCACATTGGGCGGTTGCTCAGTGACGGTAAAATCCGAAGCATGAGCGCCGCTAATCTCCACAAATGGTGTTCCTGTCAGATAGAGGTCGGCTGTGCCAGTATTCTGTATTTGAAACCAGGTAGCCATTGTTCCGTTTGCAACGTCTACGGCTCCAAAGTCTGTTCCATCCGACAGAGATGGCGTAACGTCGCCACTTAAAATGGTAATCCAATTGCCCAGCACCTTGATCTCTGGCGCATCTGACCCGTTCTTGATGAATGTTGCATCTGTCACCGTTTCTGCAGAAACAACTTGTTTTGAGATCGACAGAAAACTGGCCGCCACTGCAACCACCAGAAGTAAGCGCACCCACCCATCAAATTTATGAGCATTTATTTTCATTTTTACTCCGCCAAAATAGTTTGGAGCCTCCCCCTTTCCCCCGCTTGAACCAATTTTCACGGACTCTGTGATATATTCCAACCCGCATCGGACAAAAAACTGACAAAAAAGTGACAGCAGGATGGAAATCGAAAACATCACCCCCGCATTGATCGAGGCCTATTTACATTCCGTCCGCAGCGGGACAAAGAAGCCCGCCGAGCTGCTGGAACTGCACGGCGTTGCATATCGCGCAGGGGCGGGATCGCAGGAACGCCATTTTCAGGTGTTCGACTGGCTGGAACAACTGGTCCTCGAACATTTGACCCTTCATCGCCAGGACCAATCATTGGATACACGCAACGAAAGCCTGCCCTGGCGTAACGCCCTGCAGCAAGATTTCCAAAACTCGACCGTTTCGCTGCAAGCCTGGAGCGCCCTGTACCACCGTTACTTTCTGAGAGAGGCGCGCTCGCTCGACGACCTGGCCCATGCGGCCGGGTATGACCCCCGTCAGTTTCGGCGCAGGCTGGAGAGCGGCCTGAAGGAACTCTGCAGCCAGGTGCAGCGCAGGGAAATGGAGGCGCACCAGCGCAACCGCCAGGCCAGCCTGGGCGCGCACCTCCCCGCTCTGGAATATACGGAACTCTTCGGGGCCGCCGCCGCCAGGGCCCAGTTACAGGGCTGGCTTTCCGCCCCCGGCGATGCGCGCATGTTGAGCATCGAAGGCCTCGGCGGGATCGGGAAGACCACCCTGGCCCAGACAGCCCTGCACGACATGCTGCGCGGGGAGAATCCCTTTTACGACATTCTTTGGATCAGCGCCCGTCAGGAAAGCCTGACCCTGCGCGGCGAGATCGAGCAGGCCGCCCATCCCGCTCAAACCTTGCAGGAGATCGCCACAGAACTGACCCAGAAACTGGGCCTGGCCCACCTGGCAGGGCTGGAAACTGCGGAAAAACTCAAGGGACTCCAGCCGCTCCTGAGCCTGCATCCGCACCTGATCGTGATCGACAACCTGGAAACGGCCAGCGAGGTGCGCCTGATCGTCCCGGCCTTGCGAAAGATCGCGGGGCAATCGCGCTTCCTGTTCACCAGCCGCCGCACCCTGGGGGGCCATCCTTACGTCCAGGTGTTCCCCGTGCCCGAGTTATCCAGGGAGGACAGCCGCAGGCTGGTCGAGTCAGAGGTCAATCGGCGCGGGAAGAGGTACAGCCTGGGTGCGGAGCAGGCGCGCCTGATCTATGAAACGGTGGGCGGCCTGCCCCTGGCGCTCAAGTTGATCGCCGCCCAGATCCATGACCTGTCCGAAGAATATGCGCTCGAGCGCCTTTCACAGGTCTCGCCGGGCAGGTCGGCGCGCGCCCTCTACACCTACATCTACAAACAAACCTGGAAGAATTTACAGGAAAACTCCAGGCGGTTGCTGCTGTCGATGCTGCTGGCTGCCCCGGGCGGCGACTCGCTCGAGTGGCTCCAGGCCAACAGCGGACTCTCCACAGACGAGTTCGAGGAGGCCTTCACCCAGCTGCTCGATTTCTCGCTGGTCGAGAGAAACCGCGCCCAGGCGTCTCCTGTGTTCTACCTGCACCGCATCACCCAGACTTTTTTGAAGACCAATATCCTGCAGGAATGGAACGAATAAATGCCCGCGGCAGGCAACCCCAACCGCTGGAACGAAACCTTCCAGCAAATGGTGGAGGATTCCCTGCGCCATTCGATCGCCCTGGTGCAGGCCAACGCCAACACGCCCCAGGCCTTTCACCCGCACATGGACAGCCTGGCCAGCCAGATCCGCTGGGGCGCCCGCTTTGCCCCCGAACTGGCGGCCCGCCTGACGGTGGCCGCGTATCCCTGGCCGGCGCGCTGGGGCCAGGCTGATTCCTGGCGTCGGCACCTGGAGCAAGCCTGCCAGGGACTGCCGCCCTCGCACCCGCTCCACCGACAGGCCCTGGCTTGCCTGGCCGACATTTTTCAACTTAGCGGGCGGCCTGAAAAAGTGGTCGAAATCGCGGGGCCCCTTTTCGACGACCCGACGGTCCCGCTGGAGGAATTGGAACTGCTGGTCGCGCAGGGCGGGGGAGCCTGGTTATCGGCCCTCACCAGCCAGGGAAAGACCCTCGAAGCGGAACAGGCCGTAAGGTCCCTGTGGGGGCGGCTGGACTCCGCCCCGCCACAACCTTCTCTCCCCGCACAGGCGCAGGCGCGGGCCGTGCTGTTGCTGCACCGCTCCACCGCCGCCCGCCGTAAAGGCGACCTGGCGCTCGCGCTGGACCTGATCAGCCAGGCCATCGCCGGGCTGGAAGGGCAGCAGGACGCCGACCATAGTTTCATGAGCGAGCTCCTCCAGTCGCGCGCC
>CALLJA010000118.1 GCA_938008865.1 uncultured Anaerolineales bacterium | reverse complement strand
TGGTCGAAGACCGCCACCGCCACCGCTGACAAATCATCCAGGGAAACGCCGTACTCCATAAAGGTCCGCGCGATCAGATCAAAGTCAAAATCCTTCAGCACGATTTTTTGCGCTTCGATCTTTTGGCTTTCTTCTTCGGAGACGATATGAATCCCCAGCGCCCGCACCTTGTCCAATTCGTCATTGAGTGTAGATGCCGCTTCGGGCGTCATGTACACAGGGATGCCCGTCCGTGCGGCTTCTTCGATGGCCCAGGCCGACGGGCCGCCGCCCATCTGATGGCCTGTCAGCAGGATGGGGGTCCGCGCCTGGAGGGCCTGCTTGACGCGGCGATGGATCATCATCGTGGGCGAAGGCAGCACCAGCTTGAAGCCATTCTCCACATCCAGTGCGGAGTTGTACAGGAAAATATCCTGTGTGCCCGTGCCAATGTCAACAGTAAGGATTTTCATGTTCCCCTATTGTAGCCTGACAAGATTACTTTAATCCCATAGATTTTGTGACGAAAAAAAGCGACAAATTTCCTATAGGGGCGTAAGATGAAACCATATCACTGCTAGGAGGATTGAATGCATAAAAACGTTTCCCCCATTTTGTCGGTAATTCTGATCCTGGCCTTCGTTTCGATGGCTTGCAGTGCCAGCGCGGCGCCCACTCCCACCGCCACGCCTGTGCCTGCCACCAATACCCCAGAACCGACCGCCACCAAGACCCCCAAGCCGACCAATACCCCTCTTCCCACCGCCACCCCGAACGTGGCCGCCACCCAGCAGATCGAGGACTTCAATGCGATCCTGCAAGAGTACGTCGACAGCGGATACATCGGAGGCACGGAAGGCAAAGTCACGCAGTTGGACGACTTCCATGAGGACTGGGCCCAGCTCGGATGGTATCAGTGGTGGCCCCAGGACGAAGTGGAGAATGATTTCGTGTTCAAGAGCCACCTGGCTTGGTCCACGGCCAGCAATACTCCTGAGATCTCGGGCTGTGGCATCGTCTTCGGTAAGCAGACGAACGACGACCATTACGCCATCTTCATCGACAAGGGACGCATCCTGTTCCTGATGGGCCGTGGCTCGAACATCTATAACGTCGGCAAGACCAGCGGGTCGGGACGCCTCAACTACGGCAACCCTGCCGAAGCCGACCTGATCGTGGCCGTGAGCAAACAGATCGCGTACGTCTCCGTGGATGGCGATGTGACCAAGTACACCCTATCCGCCGACCAGACCGCCAGCGGTACCCTGGCCTTGTCGGTCCTATCTGGGACGAACAGGGATTACGGCACTCGCTGCAAGATGACGAATACCCTGCTCTGGGTTGCTGAGTAGTCCGTTTCTTGGGGGACGTTGAAATACCATTCGAATAGATAACCAAACTCCCCGGCGCACAAACGATCGGGGAGTTTTTTCGAGGACTTTTGAAGCTGGTTTCTCTTTGAAAATATAATACCCATGGTCACAAATTGCGCTTTCCCTTCTCTAAAAAAACGCAATTTGTGACCGAGTGCGGTATAACATTATTTTTATCTCAAATGTTCATTACTCTTGTAAATTGACCTGGGCGCGCGGCGGGAGATACAATGCCTTTATCTGTCAGTGGAGGAAAGCGTTTCAAGGAAAGCTGGGAGCGGAAATGTATCGTCCATCTTTGTTTTTACGTGAAAAATGTTGGGCGGCATGGCGCTATCTCCTGCCAGGAATATTGTCCTGAAAGACCATAACGGGTTGTCATGGAGGTTTATGACCGGTATTCGACTTCTTTTTGCTCATTCCCATTTCTAATCCCAAACTCCTTAGGAGCAAGAATGACCCGATTTAGGTTTTACCAGGCTGTTTCGCTGCTGGCGATCGCGGCGATTCTCACGGCTTGCAGCGCTGCGCCCGAGGTTCCCGCCTCGACGACCCCGCTGCCGTTCACCGAAGCGCCCCTGCCGACCGCCACCCGCACGCCCGAACCCACCCATACCCCGAAACCGACCGCCACGCCCGATATCGAGTCCACGCAGGAGGCGGAAGCCTTTCAGGTGATCCTGAAGACATTCCAGGAGAAAGGCTATATCGGCACTGTGGATGGTGAGGCGACCACTCTCAAGGATTTCAAGGGCGAATATGCCAATCTTGGATCCTATTACAAGTGGTGG
The DNA here is from genome assembly GCA_938008865.1 of uncultured Anaerolineales bacterium. GTDB lineage: Bacteria > Chloroflexota > Anaerolineae > Anaerolineales > Villigracilaceae > JACPVF01. The sequence goes on along the minus strand of CALLJA010000118.1, from coordinate 262 downwards.
TGGCCTTTGGAAGACAAACAATACGGCAACTTCGTTTTCAGCGCCCGTTTTAAGTGGGGTTCTTCGGGCTCCACTTCCGACGCTTCGGGCTGCGGGGTTGGGTTTGGCATCAAGCCGAACGAGAATCACTATGCGATTTTTCTCGACCGTGAAAATCTCTTTTTGGTGCGCACCAAAGGGACTCAACTTTATCGTATGGGGACCTCGGGTGGGAAGCGTTTCACCCCTATTCCGATTCCTGCCAGGGCCGATTTCGTGCTGG
>CALLJA010000117.1 GCA_938008865.1 uncultured Anaerolineales bacterium | reverse complement strand
TCGAAGACACCCGCATCCAGGTACTTCTTCATCGTTGTCTGGATGTTCTGGATGCGTTCCTCACCGCCCGACTTTTCGAGGTAAACCTCGGGGAAGGTCAGGTTGAGCGTGGAGGGCGCATCGCCGACGGTCTGCTCAACCTCGTTCCAATACTCAGGCTCGGAGGTGAACTGGTCGCAGGCGATCACCGCCCACTTCTTGAGGTCTGTGCCGCGCTTGGGAAGATAGACCTGGGGGATCTGAATGCCGATATCGCTAATGATTTTCATGGATTACCTCTGAGAATCGGTAGGGGCGGGGTAACCCCGCCCCTACACAAAAAATCTATTTCTTCGAGAACTCGATCAGCTTGGCGGCCACTTCCGCGCCGACGCGAGCCTGAGCTTCCTTGGTGGCGGCGCCGATGTGCGGCGAGCCGATGACGTTGTCGAGCTTGAGCAGCTTCCAGTCCGTGGGCGGCTCCTCAGCGAAGACATCCAGCGCCGCACCAGCCACCTTGCCGCTGGTCAGGGCCTCGTAGAGCGCGTTCTCATCGATGATGCCGCCGCGCGCGCAGTTGACGATGCGCACGCCGTTCTTCATCTTGGCGAATTGCTCCGCGCCGATCATGCCCGCAGATTCCTTGGTCTTGGGCAGGTGCAGGCTGATGTAATCAGCCTGGGCCAGCAGCTCGTCGAGCGTGACCATCTGGATGCCGTCCACGGCCTTGACGAAGGGGTCATACGCCACGACGGTCATGCCGAGGGCGATGGCGCGCTTGGCAGTTTCCTTGCCGATATTGCCGACGCCGATCAGGCCGAGGGTCTTGCCGCCGATCTCGTCGCCTTCGAAGGACTTCTTGTCCCATTTCTCGGCCTTCATCGAGGCAGTGGCCTTGTACATGGAGCGGGCCAGGGCAAACATGTAGCCGACGGCCAATTCCGCCACCGAAGCGGAGGAGGCCAGCGGGGTGTTCATCACGGCGATGCCCTTGGACTTGGCATACTCGTGGTCGATGGTGTCGAGGCCGACGCCGCCGCGCACGATGACCTTCAGGTTGGGGCACACGTCGATCAACGGCTGGCGCACCTTGGTGCGCGAGCGGACGATCATGCCGTCGTAGGCGGGCAGCACGCTGGGAAGTTCTTCGGGGGTGATGTCGTCGCGCACATCCACGGTCAGGCCTGCGGCACGCATCTGCTCGATGTACTCTTTTTCGGTTTTGTCACAGACGAGGATCTTCATTGGGGTTCTCCTTGTTGAATTTGTATAGTCCAGCAAGCGTGGACCAGGTTGAAATTAAAAAGAGACCCGTCCGACGAATCGGCTGGTCTCTTTGGGTCGCGTGCAAAGTATCACGAAGGCATTCTAACAATGGGAAAAACCTTTGTCAACGACATACATCAGGCGGAAAACATGCCAATCGTTCTTGAAGATTTGTCTGACAACCGACTATAATGGCTTGAAAGTCGCAGTATTGCGCCAGAAACCTGGCCTTTAACCACTCACCCACAGGAGTAACCCCCCAATGACCAAACGTGTGTTCAACTTCAACCCCGGCCCCGCCGTCCTGCCGCTCGAAGTGCTCGAACAGGCCCAGGCCGAAATGCTGGACTTCAAAGGCACGGGCATGTCCGTGATGGAAGTCAGCCACCGCTCGAAGGAATTCGAGTCGGTCATCCAGACCGCTGAAGCGGACCTGCGCGAACTGCTGGGCATCCCCGCCAACTACAAGGTGATGTTCCTGCAGGGCGGCGCGCACCTGCAATTCTCGATGATCCCGATGAACCTGCGCGCTGCAGGCGCCTCCGCTGACTACATCGTCACGGGCACCTGGAGCAAGACCGCCGTCAAGGAAGCCAAGAAGTTGGGCGCCACCCGCGTGGCCGCCAACACCGAAGCCGACGGATTCAAGGGCCTGCCTGCCAGCCTGGACCTCGACCCGAAGGCTGCCTACCTGCACTTCACATCCAACGAGACCATCCACGGCGTGGAGTTCTTCAACGAACCCGTCCCGCCCGCCGGCGTTCCGCTGGTCTGCGACTCCTCCTCCGACTTCATCAGCCGCCCGATCGACGTCTCCAAGTACGCGTTGATCTACGCAGGCGCCCAGAAGAACGCGGGCCCCTCGGGCGTCACCATCGTCATCGAGCGCGACGACATGGTCGAGCGCACCCCCGAAAACCTGCCCGTCATGCTCGACTACAAGATCATGGCCACCAGCGGCTCCCTGCACAACACCCCGCCCTGCTGGTCGATCTACATGGTCGGCCTGGTCTTGCAATGGGCCAAGAAGATGGGCGGCCTGGCTGCCATCGAAAAGACCAACCGCACGAAGGCCAACCTGATCTACAGCGCCATCGACAATAGCGGCGGCTTCTATCGCGGACACGCCCTGCCCGAGGCCCGCTCGATCATGAACATCCCCTTCCGCCTGCCCAGCGAAGAACTCGAAGACGCCTTCGCCAAGGAAGCCAAGAAGAACGACCTGATCGGCCTGAAGGGTCATCGCTCCGTCGGCGGCATGCGCGCTTCCATCTATAACGCCATGAGCGTGGAAGGCGCCCAGGCGCTGGTCAACTTTATGGCCGAGTTCCAGAAGAAGAACGGCTAATCCTGCGCCTCATTGCGAGGCCGCTCATCGGCCAAAGCAATCTCCATAAAAAACGAGACGGCCTCCGAGTTGATCGGGGGCCGTTTTGTCTAGCTGGGTTCGGTGCGGGCGATAATTGCGATAATGAAGTGGTCATGTTGGCGCGCCAAAGCGCAGGTACAATTATTGTCACAAGGTCCGATGATGCAATTTCAATACACCCCCTATATTTTTCCACTCCTGTTCGCCTTCATCCTCTCCGCCTGGATCGCCTATTACAGTTGGCAGAGACGGGCATCCGAGCACGCGACCCTGCTCACGCTGCTGGCGCTGGCCATCACCGAATGGACCGCCTTCTATATCCTGCAGATCATGGGCGCGAACCTGCCCACCAAACTGCTGTTCGGGGAAGCAAAATACATCGGCGTGGCCTTCACGCCGCTGCTGTGGATCCTATTTGCGATCCATTACGCCACCCAGAGCAGGCACCTGACCTGGCGCATCATCCTGCCCCTGTCCATCCTTCCAACCCTGACCAGTATCCTGGCCCTCACCACTGAATGGCACGGACTTTTCTGGAGTCAACCGCAGTTTACCGTCTATGAAAACATCTCCGACTTCAGCGTAACGTATGGTCCCTGGTATTGGGTCCACCTGGCGTATTCCTACCTGTTGATCCTGGGAGGCGCAGTCATCGTCTTTCGGGCGGTGCGTCGCTCGAAAGGACTGCACCGCAGACAAGCCATTGTCCTGATCGTGGCAGTGCTGGCTCCCTGGTTCGGGAACATCCTCTACTTTTCGGGACTCAACCCGCTGCCCTACCTGGACCTGACTCCCTTTGCGTTCACGATCACCGTCACGGCGCTGACCTGGGCCATCCTCGGCTTCCAACTGGTGGATCTCGCGCCCGTAGCCCGTGACCTGATCGTAGACGAGATGAAGGACGGCATGATCGTGCTGGACGCGCAGGACCGCATGGTGGACATCAACCCGTCGGCAGAGCGCATGATCCGCCTCTCGGCTGCGCAGGTGATCGGCAAGCCTGCCCGTGAGGCCCTCTCTGCCTGGCCCGACTTAATCGAACGCTACAGCCGCGTGACAGACGCGCTGGACGAGGTCTTTGTCGGCGAAGGCGCGTCCGCGGCCTGGCTCGAACTGTACATCTCGCCCTTGCACGACCGCCGCAGGCGTTTCCTCGGGCGGGTGATCGTCATGCGCGATATCACGGCGCGCAAGGAGATGGAGAACGCCCTCTCGCTGGCGCTCACAGAGGCACGCGAGGCCAGCCAGCTCAAAAGCCAGTTACTTGCCAGGGTCAGTCATGAATTGCGCACACCGCTGAGCAGCATCCTCGGATTCGCCGAACTGTTGGGGATGAATTCCTTCGGCGCCCTACAGGAAAGCCAGAAATCGGCCACGGGCCAGATCATCGAAAGCGCCAACTATCTGAACGGCCTCATCGACCAACTGCTCGACCAGGCCCAACTGGCTTCGGAAACGCTTATTTTGGAGAATGCGCCCTTTGCAACGGATGAACTGGTCCAAAAAATAAAAGCCAACATGGGCGGTCAGGCGCAGGAGAAAGGCCTGATCTTCCACATTGACCTCGCGCCTGATGTCCCCCGGACGTTATACGGCGACGCGCGCCGCATCGAGCAGATTCTCGTTCACCTGGTCGGGAACGCGGTCAAGTTCACCCGCGAAGGGCGCGTGGACCTGCGCATCCGCCTGCTCGACGCAGCCCACTGGATGCTCCAAGTATCCGATACGGGACCGGGCATCCCGAAAGAGGCGCAATCCTATATTTTCGAGGCCTTTCGTCTGGTCAACACGGCCATCGTCAACGAGAATCGCGGTGCGGGTTTGGGATTGACCATCACCCGTCAACTGGTCGAATTGATGAAGGGCAGCATCCAGGTGGAAAGTCAGCCCGGGCAGGGCAGCACCTTCACCGTCACCCTGCCGCTCGACGTCGGCGCCCCACAATAGCCCCACAATTACAAAAATCCGACAAAATCGGTCTACCCCGTATATCTGGTTATAATTGCGCGCATGGAATTTTTCTTCCCCGAAGATAACCTGGTGCGCGCCACGCCCGCGGAGACGAAGATCACCGCCCTGCACGCCGAGCCCTATCCCGACGGACGCCGCGTGCATGTCAACGTCGAGATGACGCCTTTCCAGCAGCGCCCGCACCTCGAGGTGAACCTGTTCAACGCGGACTCCGACATGGTTGCCACGGTCAGCGTGGTCGAGCCGATGTCGTGGAAACTCGAGTTCACCCTGCACATCCGCGGCGAGCGGCGCGGACCCTACCGCCTGGAAGCCAAACTCTTCTACCCTGAAGGTCCCGCCGCCGAGCCGTACGAGATCACCTTCGAAGCGGCTCCGCCATCCACCGAGTAATTCCCCCTTGATGTCCAATCGTCCCATCGTTTTTCGCGCGCTTGTCGGCCTGATCCTGGTGAGCCTGCTGTTTGCGGGGTGTTCCCAGCAGGTCAACACCCCTTCGCCCGAATCCATCCCGCCCACCGCAGCGGACACGCTCACCCCGGAGCCGGTCATCTCGGCCGGGCTGGCCCGCGACCTGGTGGTGCTATCCATCGAAGAGAATGGCTATGCCCACCTCTTCGTCACCATCCCCGGTGAGATGACCCTCACCCGCCTCACCTCGGGCGAGTGGAACGACATCACCCCTGCCATCAGCCCCGACGGTTCGCGCCTCGCCTTCGCGTCCAACCGCGACGGCTTCTATGACCTCTACCTGCTCGACCTGCAATCGGGCGGCATCCAGCGCCTGACCCAGACCGAACAGTTCGACTCCTCGCCCACCTGGTCGCCCGACTTGGCCTGGATCGCCTACACGACTTACGCCAACGACAACCTCGAGATCGCTTTCTATTCCCTGACCAACCCAGACCAGTCGCAGATCCTGCTGACCGAAAACTCCGCCTCCGACCATTCGCCCGCCTGGGCCGCCAACGGACGCCAGATCGCCTTCATCTCAGACCGCAGCGGCGACAGCGAAGTCTGGCTGGCCGACCTGGACATCAAGGACGACAGCCGCTTCACCAACCTGAGCAACACGCCGCAGTCAGCCGAGTCGCACCCGGTCTGGAACGCCGACGGTTCGCGCCTGGCCTGGACCTCCGACTCGCTCCACCTCGGCTATAGCGGCATCCACGTCTGGGAGGTGGACCAGCCCACCCGTCCCGCCCGATGGATCGGCGATGGCGACTGGCCCGCCTGGAACGCCCAGGGGAATCAAATCATCGCCCTGCTGGATGGTCCCAACCAGGAATACCTGACCGCCTACACCCTCGACGGACGCCTGCTGCTGGCCCCGTTCCCCCTGCCCGGCCGCGCCCGCGGCTTGATCTGGCCGAACGTCTCGCTGCCCAACCCGCTGCCAGGTTCCTTCACCCAGGCCGCGCAGAGCACCCCCGCCGCCTTATGGGCGCCCGCGCTCACCCCCGTGACCGACGTGCCCGGCCAGCGCTGGTACCTGGTGGACCTGCCCGGCGTGCAGGCGCCCTACCCGCAACTGCACGACCTGGTGGACGAATCCTTTGCGGCCCTGCGCGAGCGCGTGGTCCAGGCCACGGGCTGGGACGCGCTGGGCAGCCTCGAAAACGCCTTCGTTCCGCTGACCACCTCGCTCGACCCCGGCTATCAGGAAGACTGGCTGTACACCGGCCGCGCCTTCGCCGTCAACTCGCTGATGGTCAACGCGGGCTGGATGGCGGTGGTGCGCGAGCAGATCGGCAACGAGACCTACTGGCGTCTGTACCTGCGCGCCCAGCGCCAGGACGGTTCGCTCGGTGAGCCGATCCAGAATCCGCCCTGGGACGTGAACGCCCGCTATGATCTTGATCCGCGCTCGTACGAAGCGGGCGGACGCTACGCCCCAGTGCCTTCCGGCTATTGGGTGGACATGACCTCGCTGGCGCAAGCCTATGGCTGGCAGCGACTGCCCGCCCTGCCCAACTGGCAGAACTATTTCGCGGGCGCGCGCTTCAGCGAATTCGCCATGCCCAATGGCCTGGACTGGTACGCCGCCATGCTCGAACTGTATCCCGCCGAGGTGCTGGCCACGCCCACGCGCGTGTTGCCGCCCACGGCCACCGCCAGCCGCACGCCCGTGCCGACTTCGACACCCGGACCTTCGCGCACGCCGCGCCCCACGGGCTCGCCGACCAACACGCGCACGCCCACCAGCACCCCCACCCCGTCGAACACGCCGCTGCCCACCTTCACCCCGCCGACGGTGGTGCCCACGTTCCAGTGATGAACAAAATCCTCATGTCATTGCGAGGGTTGAAACGCGGTAGCGTCGAAAGCCCGAAGCAATCTCCTGGAAGAACGAGATTGCTTCGTCGTCGCTCTGCTCCTCCTCGCAATGACCTCGTCCTTTTTCTCCTCGCCTCCCTGATCCTAACCTCCTGCACTCCCTCCATTAACGGAATCAACCCCACACCGCTGTTCGACGATTTGGCGGCCACCCAGCCCGGGGTCCAGGCCGAGTTGACGCCCACGCTGGCGCCCTTCCGCTTCGACCTGCCTACGCCGGGTGAAGCACCCATATCGGGCTGGCGTCCGCCGTTGTATCCCGTGCCATGGGCGCCGACTTCCTATGATCATTTCTACTTCGCGCGCCCCATCGCCGCGGACCAGGTCAACTGGCCGCTGGCAGACTACCGCTACGGCGGCATCTACTTTGGGCCGAGCGTCGTCCACACGGGCGTGGACATCCCCGCGCCCGAGGGCACGCCCATCATGGCCGCAGGCCCAGGGACAGTCGTCTGGGCGGGTTGGGGCCTGTTCACCGAGTCGCCCTTTGCCAAAGACGACCCCTACGGGCAGGCGGTGGCCATCCGCCACGACTTCGGCTATCGCGGACAGCAGCTTTACACGATCTATGCCCACATGAGCAAGGTCATCGCCGTGTTGGGGCAACATGTCGAGACGGGTGACCGCATCGGCCTGGTGGGCGCCACAGGCGCGACCACAGGTCCGCACCTGCACTTCGAAGTGCGCCAGTCCACCAACAAGTTCCAGAGCACCTATAACCCCGAGTTGTGGATGGCTCCGCCGCAAGGCTGGGGCGTACTGGCCGCGCGCCTGATGGACACGGACGGGAACACCCTGCAACAGGTGGAGGTGTACGTCCGCAACGTGGAGACGGGCGAGGAACGCATGGTCAAGTCGTACGGCGGCGGCGGCGTGATCAATCACGACCCCTACTACGACGAGAACCTGGTGCTCGGTGACCTGCCCGCAGGACTGTACAAGATCACATTCCGTTACGAAAAGAATCTGCAAACCTGGGTGGAGATCTACCCCGGGCAGGTGACCTTCTTCACCTATCAGGGCGACAAGGGCTTCACCATTGGCCCGCCCCCCGCGCCGACCCTGGAAGGCGTGCCCGATACCGCTCCGTAATACAAGACTCTGAGGTCTGCCGCACAGGCTGCCCGTCAGGAAGACTCCCAAGAGACCTCCGAGGTCTGAAATCCTCTACCGCTCCGCAATACAAGACCTCTGAGGTCTGCCGCACAGGCTGCCCGTCAGGAAGACTCCCAAGAGACCTCCGAGGTCTAAAATCCTCTTGACGTACTGAACATCTGTGCTATACTCTTGAAAACTCAAATCCGACCTTTACACTTGTATTTGGAGAACTAAACATGGCTCGTAAATCTTCTGCCGCCCCCCGTGACGAACAACCCACCACTAACGTGGATAGCGCCAAGCGCGCCGTGCTCGACAAAGCCGTCGGCGACATCCTCAAACGCTACGGCGACGGTTCCATCATGCGTCTCGGCGAAGCCCACGGCATGGTCACCGAGACCATCCCCACGGGTTCGCTGTCCCTCGATATTGCCCTCGGCGTCGGCGGCATCCCGCGCGGACGCGTGATCGAAATTTACGGGCCTGAATCCTCGGGCAAGACCACCCTCTGCCAGCACATCGTCGCAGAAGCGCAAAAACTAGGCGGCATGGCGGCCTTCATCGACATGGAACACGCCCTCGACCCGGTCTACGCCGCCCGCCTGGGCGTGGATATCGACAACCTGCTGGTCTCCCAGCCCGATACGGGCGAACAGGCGCTCGAGATCGCCGAGACCTTGGTCCGCTCGGGCGCGGTGGACGTGGTGGTGGTCGACTCGGTCGCGGCTCTCGTTCCGCGCTCCGAGATCGAAGGCGACATGGGCGACGCTACCATGGGCGTGCAGGCCCGCCTCATGTCGCAGGCGCTGCGCAAGTTGAGCGGCGCCATCAACCAGACCAAGACCGCCGTCATCTTCACCAACCAGCTGCGCCAGAAGATCGGCGTCATGTTCGGCAACCCCGAGACCACCACGGGCGGACAGGCGCTCAAGTTCTACGCCTCCATCCGCATCGACGTGCGCCGCATCCAGTCCATCAAGGTCGGCGAGGAAGTCATCGGCAACCGCACGCGCGTCAAGATCGTCAAGAACAAGGTTGCGCCGCCCTTCCGCACCGCCGAGTTCGACATCATGTTCAACGAAGGCATCTCGAAGGCGGGCGACGTGCTCGACCTGGCCACCAAGTTCGAGATCGTGTCCAAGCGCGGCGCCTTCTTCTCATACGGAGACATCCGCATCGGACAGGGCCGCGAGAACGCCAAGGACTACCTGCGCTCCAACCCCGAACTGATGGCCGAGATCGAAAGTGTCATCCGCCAGAAGGCCCTCAGCGGCGAGATCGCCCTGCCGCTCGACATCGGCGGCGACGGCGGCGATGCTGGCGGCAACGAAGAAGAAGCGTAAAGATCAAAAAGGGCGCGCTGCGAAGGCGCGCCCTTTTCCTTTTATCCTTGCAAGCTTCAAATGGCGAACAGGCGAAGCGATCTCAGGATGACCTATTACCCTTTGTCCACTTCCCGCCCTTCATGTTAAACTCGCTGGGGATATGATGAAAACCACCCGCCCCCTCAAGCTGATCCCGTTTCTCCTGGCTCTGACCCTCGCCCTGAGCGCCTGCGCTCCGCGCGTCACCTCCACGCCCTTCATCCCGCCCTCGGGAAAAAGCAGCCCCACTG
>CALLJA010000116.1 GCA_938008865.1 uncultured Anaerolineales bacterium | reverse complement strand
CATGCCACTTTTATTGCTCATCCGTCACGGCGAAAACGAATACACCAAGACAGGCAGGTTTGCGGGACGCACGCCTGGGGTGCATCTCAACGAAAAGGGTCAGAGTCAGGCTCAGGCTTTGGGCGAAGCGTTCAAGGAGGTACCGCTCAAGGCGATCTACTCCAGTCCGCTGGAACGGGCCATGGAAACGGCTGCCCCCATCGCATTCGCGCGCGGGCTGGAGATCATCCCCACGCCTGGTCTGCTTGAGTCGGATGTCGGCAAGTGGCAGGGACAATCCGTCCGCAGAGTAGCGCTGTCGAAGGTCTGGAAGATCGTGCAAAATGCGCCGTCGCGCGCGGGACACCCCGACGGCGAGACCTTCCAGCAGGTGCAGACGCGTATCGCCACTACCTTGAACGAGATCTGCGCGAAATATAAACCGCGGGATATCGTGGCTTGCGTCTTCCACGCCGACCCGATCAAATTGGCAGCGGCCTATTACCTCGGCCTGCCGCTCGACCACTTCCAGCGTCTGGCTTGCGATACGGGTTCAGTTACGGCATTACACATCACCGACATGGGCGCGTACCTGCTCAAGCTCAACCAACGTCCGCCGCTCGATTTTCTGTCAAACAAGAAAAAATGAGATGGGGAAAACCCCAGCTACCCGTCATTCAAGACACGGCCAGTAAAACGCGGTTCGGATGCAGTCACATCCGAGCCGCGTTCCTGTAAAAATTTACCGCCTTTAAGGACGAGGATACTATTTCCTTGACTTTATGTTATATAAATACTATAGTACTAGTACTATAAATTATGTCTCTAAAACACGCCATCCTCGGATTCCTCTCCTTTGCCCCGCTCACGGGCTATGACCTGAAAAAAGCCTTCGACCGCTCGGTGCAGCATTTCTGGCCCGCCAACCAGAGTCAGATCTACCGCACGCTGGCCGAACTAACCGAAGAAGGCCTGGTCGAAAAAGAAGTCATCGAGCGCGAAGAGCGGCTCGACATGAAGGTCTACACTATCACTGAAGCGGGCCGCGCCGAACTGCATACCTGGCTGTCCACGCCCCTGCCCGAGCAGGACGACCGTGAGCCATTCCTGATCCAGGTTTATTTCGGCGGGCAACTTTCAGACGAAGAACTGCTGACCGTGATGCGCCAACGCCTGAGGTCCACGCAGGAGCGATTGGCCGTCTACGAGACGGTCTTCCAGTCCGTGCAGAAAACGCCCAGCAAGATCGACGATCCGCGCGCGGTGTTCCTGTCGGTGCTCACGCTCGAAGCGGGTTACGTCAACAACCAGTCCATCGCCGCCTGGCTGACCTCCGCCATCGAACGCATCGAGCGCAAGGACTATTCCATCCACATAGGAAATTCATGAACAAAACCATCCGCAACATCCTCATCGTCGCGCTCTTCACCGTGGGCGGCGGCTGGCTGGGCATTTGGCTCAACCAGGTCACAGGCAGCACCCAGCCGCCCATGCAAAGCCTGGGCGTGCTGGTTTGGCTGACCACTCCCGCGCTGGCCGGGATTCTACTGCGGGCTTTCGGCGGAGATGGCTGGAGGGATGCGGGCTTTGGGCTGGCCCTGCCCTCAGGCTGGATCTGGTACCTGGTGTCGATCCTGGTATATCTGCTGGCGGCGCTCCTGACCTTTGGGCTGGGTGCGCTCCTGGGCGTCGTCCACGCGGACGGCTTCGCCGCGCAAGGCTTCGGCGCGTATCTTTCCGCCGCGGGCGTCATGCTGGGCGGCTCACTGATGAAGAACATCTTCGAGGAATTCGCCTGGCGTGGCTACTTCACCCCCCGCCTGGACGCGGTTAACGTTCCCCCGATGTTGAATCATCTCATCGTCAGCCTGCTGTGGATGACCTGGCACCTGCCCTACTACTTCTACTACCTCGACCGCCAGACCCTGAACAGCGCCATCACCGTCAGCCTGCCTGTGTTTCTGTTCATGGGCTATCTCGTCATGTTCCCCACCGCCATCCTATTCGGCGAACTTCGTCTGCTAAGCAAGTCTGTCTGGCCCGTGTTCATTCTGCACAACGTCATCAACGCGCTGAGCATGCCGCTGCTAATCAATGGTTTCATTCATGTGGATGGTCCACTGGGCACAATCTTCACCCCCACCAACGAAGGGCTCTTTGTTTCCCTGTTATTCGGTATAGCAGGCTGGTTTCTGTATCGACGTCGAATGAAACGAGATGACCACGCTTGAAAAAGTGGCGGTCGCCCACTAGAGGCGGCCGTCACTTTTTAAGATGACGATATTGACCTGCGCGTGCAGGAGCAATCCCGCCTGCTCGTGGATGGCTTCCACCACCTCGGGATGACAGTGCCCCGTATTGGTCACGCCGATGCCACTGGTGAAGTCGAGCAGTTTGCGGCCGTCGTCGGTGT
>CALLJA010000115.1 GCA_938008865.1 uncultured Anaerolineales bacterium | reverse complement strand
GCCTTCGACCTGCCGTAGAAGGTTTCAATGCATTGGGGTGACAGGCGTCTGATGGCGCCCGTCACCCCAATGCTTCTTTAAGACCATTGTCACTCGCTCGGGAACATTGCCCGCTTTAAATAGGCTCCGTACACTTACACAGGCATCTGTTCCCACAAGCGCCGCATCTCGGGCGAGGACGCGAGCAACTCGTCCAGCGTACCCTCGGCTTCGACGCGGCCGTCCTTGAGCACGAAGATACGGTCTGCCTGGCGATAGGCGGCGCGGCGGTGCGAGACGACCAGGCAGGTGGTGTCGCGCATCTCGGACAGGCGCTTCCACAATTGCTCCTCGGTCTCCACGTCCAGCGCGCTGGAGAGGTCATCCATGACCAGCAGATCGGGGCGGCGCACGAACATGCGCGCGGCAGCAGCGCGCTGCACCTGTCCGCCCGAGAGGCGCACACCCTTCGGCCCGATGACCGTCGCCAGCCCGTCGGGCATCTGCGCCAGGTCCTGCTCGAAGACCGCCATGCGGACAGCTTCCAGCAGGGTCTCGTCGTCGCCGTTCAGGCCGAGCAGAATGTTTTCGCGCAGGGTGCCGCTGAACAGCCACGGGACCTGCGCAATGTAGGCACTGCGCGGCGGGACAAAAAAGCAGCCTGGATCCTCGATTTGGTCGCCGTTCCATTGAATCTGACCTGCGTCCCGTGGCAGCAGGCCGAGCAGCACACGCAGGAGCGTCGTCTTGCCCGAGGCCACGCGGCCCGTGACCACGGTGAAGGAACCGCGCTCCAACATCAGGTCCACGGCTTCGACGCCGCGGCCCGAGCCAGGGTGGCGGTAGGACAGGCCCGTCGCGGAGAGTCGAGTCAACGGCGCGGAGGCAGGCTCAGGGTCCAGGAGGGGCGGCGCGGATTTCAGGTCCAGCGGCGCGTGGTCCACAACCCGCTCGGGCGACAGTCCCTCGATCAACTCGGTCATGCGCTCAAAGGAAACGCCCGTCTGTCGGTACTGCGCGAGGAAGCGCCCGAAGAACTGCGTGAAGTCGGTGACGAAGCCGAGGTAGTAGACGAACAGCGCGAAGTCGCCCAGGTCGAGGCGCGGACCCTGCGGCGCAGCCGAAAGCAGCAGGATGGCGCCCGTGCCCAGGTTGACCGCGCTGGCGCTGACCGAGTCGAGCAGTTGGGTCATCAGGCGGTCCTTGAGCATGGCCGAGCGGCGCAGGTCGCCGAGTGAACGATAATGCGCGATGACGTGACTCTCTGCGCCCGCCACCTTGATGGATTGCACTGCGTCGAACATCTCGCTGATGGCGCTGGTCACTTTGCCCGTGGCTTCGCGGCTGGCCTTGCGCAGGCGATAGATACGCGTGGACGCGAATTGCGACGCGGCGATCACACCCACCAGCGGCAGGAACACGAACAACGTGATGCGCGGACTGATGCCCATCAGGATGCCGATCGAGATGACGGCAAACGAACCCATGCCAATGACATCCAGCGTCCAACTGATGGAGTCTTCGGCGTAGTTGGCATCCTCACGCAGACGGCTGAGCGCGTCACCTGGGGTGTGTTTGAGCGCAGCCGCGCCTGGCTGCTCGAGCACCGCCGACAGGATGTTGCGGCGCAGCATGGCGCTCATCGTGAAGCGATGCAACTGGTCCACGGCGATGCCGACGATGAACAGCACACTGCGCCCAATGGCGACCGCCACCAGCAGCGCGATCAGCATCCAGACCGTGGAGGCAGGCTCGGTCTTCACGCCGAAGACGTTGAAGAAGCGCTGGATGATGAGTCCAGGCAGCAGCGGCGCGAGGTGAATGCCTGTCCACAAAAGGGCGTTGACCGTGTACAGCCACGGCCGATAGCGGATCATCTCCCACAGGAAGCGATGGGTCTTCATGCCAGCACCTCCTCCAGGCCCGTCTTGAGCAGCGCCGAAAAGCGGGAAGCGGGGTCGGCCAGCAGTTCGCGGCGCAGGCCAAACTCCTGGATCGCGCCGTCGTCGAGGATCAGGATCTTGTCGGCCTTCTGCACCGTGTGCAGGCGGTGCGCGATGATGATGGCCGTGCGCCCCTGCAAAAGGCGCAGCGTGGCGCGGTCGATCAGAGCCTCGGTGGCCAGGTCGAGGCGCGAGGTGGCTTCGTCGAGGATGACCAGGCCAGGGTCGCGCAGGGCGACGCGTGCAAAGTTGAGCAATTGCGCCTGCCCCGCCGAGAGTCCGCCGCCTGGGCCAAGCTCCGTGTCCAGCCCATGCGGCAGGGACTGGAACCAGCTCGAAAGCTCGAAGGCCTCGATGGCGGACAGGATGTCGGCATCGAGGATGGATGGGTCGAACAGCGTGAAATTCTCGCGCACGGTCGCGCCGAACACCTGGACCTCCTGCGGGACCAGCCCCACGCGGCGGGTCAAGTCTGACAGTTGGGTGTCGCGCGTCGGAACGCCGCCCAGCAGGATCTGCCCCGAGACGGGGTCATACAACCTGAGCAGCAACCTCGCGATAGTGCTCTTGCCGCTGCCCGTGCGTCCCAGCAACCCAAGGATCTGCCCCGCTTCCAGGCAAAAGTTGATATTCTTCAGCGCGGTCACATCGTCGCCGTAACTGAAAATCACCTCGCGGAAATCTATCTCGAGCGCACCCTGTTGTTGAAGCGGCTGGTCACCCTGCTGAATGCTCGACTTCAACGCGAACAACTCACGCACACGCGTGATGCTGGCGCTGGCGCGCTGCAAATCCTCGATCTGCGCGCGGATCTGCTCGATGGGTCTGCGCATCATCTCGGTATAGTTGAAGATGAGATACACGGTTCCAGCCGTGATGGCTCCAGCAGACCAGAGAACGTAGCCGAGGCCAAAGGAAAATCCTGTGCCGAGAGTGAAGAGCAGCAACGTTGTGGTCCAGATCAGGCTGAAAGCCAGCGATGCCCCGCGGCGGATGGGAAACCATTCGCGCAGGATCTTGTCGAAGCGGCGTTTGACGTAGTCCACTGCCCCGTTGGCGCGGATGTCTTCCGTGCCGTGCAGCACCTCGCCGAGGAATCCAAAAGCCTCGGCCGTCTTCTGGCGCGAAGCGATCCAGCGCGGCACGCCAATGGTACGCACGCGCAGCATGACGTAGATAGCCAGCCCCGCGAAGACCGTCAGGCCGAGGCCTGCGCGCCAGTCCTCGCGATAGAGCATGACCAGCACGCCGACGATCAGCACGGCGTTGGCCAGGATGCGCACGATGAACTGTGAAAAGAAATTGGAGAGCGCGTCCACGTCGCCATCCACGCGCTCGATTAGTGCGCCAGGCGGGTACTTCTGGTGGAAGGACATGTCTAGGCGCAGGCAGTGATCGGCCAGGTCCACGCGCAGCAAGTTGGTTGCCGTCCACGCCACGCGCTCGCTGACGTAGGTGGAAAGGGTCGTGACCAGTTGTGTGGTCAGCACCAGCCCAAAGAACAGGATCGCCTTCTGGATGAGCGCGTCGTAACTGGCGCTGGCCAATGCCATGTCGATGAAATCGCGCAGCACGCTTGGCGTGTAAAGTTGCAAGCCGATGCCCAAAGCAAGGATCAACGCCAGCCCCAGGACCTGTCCCATTTGGGGTTTGAGATAGGCAGACAGCAAGTTCCAGTATTCGCGAATCGATTTCAAGGGGATTCCTTTGCAAACAGGCTGGGATGTTCCAATCATACGCGATTTTCGAAACCATACAATGTTGTTTATCAAAAACGGGGCTGGTAAAATCGGACGCTTTGTGGCAAAATAATATCGAACGATCCAGTAAGAAAAATTCACATCATGGTATCCATATTCACATGAAGATCCTTTTGAACTGCATCTGTACACGGCGGGGTCCCTAAACCACCGCCTCTAATCCCAGAGACACCTGCACTTGCACAGGTGCAAGGGTAAACGGCTGATTGCCGCAAACGGTGGGCTGGACCCCGCACCCTCGAAAGTCGTCGTCACGGACGGCTTTTTGGTTTCCGCCCTTCGTTTGCCCCGCTGTGGAGTCATCCACGGCTGGCAATCGGCCGTTTTATTTATTCCAACTCAAAGCCACAAGGAGAACTTAACATGAAGGTCGCAAGCAACGTCACCGAACTGATCGGCAACACCCCGCTGGTACGCCTCAACCG
>CALLJA010000114.1 GCA_938008865.1 uncultured Anaerolineales bacterium | reverse complement strand
ACCCGCGCGGCGGGCTTCGGCGACGAGGTCAAGCGGCGCATCATGCTGGGCGCGTACACGCTCTCGGCGGGCTATTACGACGCCTATTACCTCAAGGCGCAGAAAGTCCGCACCCTGCTGCGGCAGGACTTCGAGCAGGCCTTCGAGCAAGTCGACGCGCTGATCGCGCCGACCTGTCCCACCACAGCTTTCAAGATCGGCGAGAAGACCGCCGACCCGCTGGAGATGTACCTCTCGGACATCTACGTCACGGCCACCAACCCTGCGGGGATTCCCTCGCTGGCTGTCCCGTGCGGTTTTTCGCAGGGCATGCCCGTCGGGATGCAGTTGATGGGCAAGCATTTCAATGAAGAGACGCTGTTCCAGATCGGCCACGCCTATCAGCAGGTCACCGACTGGCACAAGCAGTTGCCGCCGCTTGGATAAAATTTTATGGAACCGCGAAGCGGCGAAGGCCGCGAAGAAAAGCTTTTGATCTTCTTCCTCCAAAGGAATCTTCGCGCTCTCACCTGCCCTGGCGGGCGGTGCCAGGGTCGCGTCTTCGCGGTGAAATACTGAAAGGCCATCATGACCTCAACCAAATATGAAACCGTGATCGGGCTGGAAATCCACGCCGAGCTGCTGACGAACTCCAAAATGTTCTGCGGCTGCTCCGCTGACTACGCCTCCGCGCCCGCCGCCAACACCCACATCTGCCCCGTCTGCACGGCCCTGCCTGGCGCGATGCCCGTCATCAACGCCAGAGCCGTCGAGCAGGCCATCCTGGTCGGCATGGCGCTCAACTGCACGATCAATCCGCACAACACCTTTGCACGCAAGAACTATTTCTATCCCGACCTGCCGAAGGGGTACCAGATCTCGCAGTACGAGCTGCCCATCGCCTCCGAAGGTTGGATGGACGTCCCTGCCGATTCGGGCGAGGGCACGCAGCGCATCCGCATCCGCCGCGCGCACCTCGAAGAGGACACCGCCAAGACTTTCCATCGCGGCGATCACGCGCTGATCGACTACAACCGCGCGGGCGTGCCGCTGCTGGAGATCGTCACCGAGCCCGACTTCCGCACCGTGGAGGCCGCGCTGGCCTACGCCACCAACGTGCGGGCCATTTTGCGTTATCTGGGCGTCAACTCGGGCGACATGGAAAAGGGCGTGCTGCGCTTCGAGGCCAACGTCTCCGTGCGGCCCGTCGGCAGTGACGAGTTCCGCACCCGCACCGAGATCAAGAACCTGAACAGCTTTCGCGCCCTGACGCGCGCCTCGGCCTACGAGGTCGAGCGTCAGATCAAGCTCTACGAGAGCGGTGGTCAGGTCGTGCAGGAAACGCTGGGATGGGACGAAGCCCGCGGCGTGACCGTTTCCCAGCGCAGCAAGGAACACGCCCACGACTATCGCTACTTCCCCGAGCCAGACCTGCCTCCGTTGCAACTGGCGGAATCCTACATCGAAGGTTTCCGCGCCCACCTGCCCGAGTTGCCCGAAGCCAAGACCCAGCGCTTCATCCGCGACTATGGCTTGAAATTGCAGGACGCCGCGCTGCTGGCCTCCGAACGTTCCCTGGCCGACTACTTTGAATCCGTGGCCGCCCAGACAAAGGATTCCGCCAAAGCGGTCTGCAACTGGCTAACGGGTGAGTTCATGCGCCAGATCAACGACCGCGCCCTGAGCGTGGACTCGATCCCCATCCCCGCCGCACATCTGGCACAGTTGATCGACCTGGCCTTCGACAAGACAGTCAGCGGCAACACCGCCAAATCCGTGCTGGTCGAGATGTTCCAGAGCGGACGCGCGCCGAAGGAGATCGTCGAGGCGCAGGGGCTGGGACAGATCTCCGATGAAGGCGTCCTCAAGGAAATGGTCGTCAAGCTCATCGCCGACAACCCGAAGGAAGTTGCCAGCTATCTGGGCGGCAAGGAAACCCTGCTGCAATGGTTCATGGGACAGATTGCCCGCACCACCAAAGGCAAGGCTGACCCGCAGGCCGTGAAACAGTTGCTGCTGGATGAATTTGAGAAGCTGAAAAAATAATGCTTCCGCCCGCACTCGTCCATGCTATAATTGCCGCCATGAAATCCCGACTGTCCTTCGCCAACAACAACGACGACAATGACGATCGCCGTATCGTTGGGCGAAGCCTGGCTGGTTGACGAAAAACTTTCGGAAACCCGATCGCCCAACGCACATGCGAAGGGCGATTTATTTTGTATACAAATGTCATTGCGAGGGTGCGCAGCACCCGAAGCAATCTCAAGTAACCTATAAACATGAGATTGCCGCGCTCGCTCGCAATGACATCAACACTGGAGGCATCATGTACAAAACTCATACTTGCGGTGAATTGCGCGCCGCCCACGCGGGTCAGACCGTGACCCTGGCGGGCTGGGTGCACAACTTCCGCACCTTTGGCGGGGTCGTCTTCCTGGTCCTGCGCGACCGCTACGGCATCACCCAGATCACCACCAACCCCGCGGAATTCCCCGAGGCGCACCAGGCTATCGAATCGGCCAAGGCCGAATGGGTCTTGCAGATCGAAGGCGTGGTCAAATTACGCCCTACGGACCAGTTTAACCCCAAGATGTCCACGGGCGAGATCGAGCTCGAAGCCCGCAAGGTGACCGTATTGAACCAGTCCAAGCCGACGCCCATCGTGGTCAGCCGCGACGAGGACGAGAACGAGGACATCCGCCTCAAGTATCGCTTCCTCGACCTGCGCCGCGAGCGCATGAGCCGTAACATGGTGCTGCGCCATCGCGTGGTCAAGTTCATGCGCGACTTCATGGACAAGCACGGCTTCATCGAAGTCGAGACGCCGATCCTGTTCAAGGCCACACCTGAAGGCGCGCGCGACTACCTCGTGCCGTCGCGCATCCA
>CALLJA010000113.1 GCA_938008865.1 uncultured Anaerolineales bacterium | reverse complement strand
CGCGAGAGCATGTCGCCGAGGGTGCGCTTGACGCCCGTCACGCCGAGAACAGCCGTCTTGCGGACGTGGTCCTTGGTGCGGGCCGAGGCTGCGTTCATGGCCGAGAGCACGTCGCCGCCCACCTGGGTATCGCGCAGGTCCGTCAGCACCAGCACCGAGTTGGTCGGCTCCTGGACCACGATCTCCTGCACTTCGTTCAACTCCGCTTTGACCGCTTCGCCGTTGTAGAAGAGGCCTGCGAAGTTCTGGTAGAAGATCCGCTTGCCTTTGTATTCCTGCCAGTTGGATCGCATAAGACTCACTTCCTTCCGCGCTGTTCGAGGTACAGCGCCAGACCCGTCGCCGCCGCCCCCAACCCTTCCCACAGGCCCACGCCAAAGAAACGGACGGGAGCCAGGCCTGTCACGGTCACCAGGGTGAACACTGTGAAGGTCAGGATGCGAAAGGGAACGGTCCAAGTGTAGAATTTCTTGAAGTCGTTCAGCGCAGCCAGGATGTAATAAACACCCATGTTGAAGGACGCCATGGAGGATGCCGTCATGAATACGATGGTATAGTCGCCTGCCGTGCGCGCGGCGCGGTCGAGCACTTCAAAGCCCAGCAGGGAGAGCAGAATCTCGGGGCGGATCAGGCCGACCAGTCCAAGCAAAAGAGCCAGTACGCCAAAGATAAAGATGGTCCAGCCCGAAGCGTCGCGGATTTTCAGCATTGCAGCATCCTTGAATGAGATGGTGAAATTATACCTGCAATGGGCGGATTATTCGAAGGCTTTTCTGCTATACTTGTCGAAACTTTTTCCGAGGTTCCTCAATGGCAAAACATCTGGTCCTGGTGGCAGGCAATATCGGCGCGGGCAAGACTTCGCTCACAGAGCGCATCGGCGCGCGGCTCGGCTGGTGGACGGGATACGAATCGGTGATGGATAACCCCTACCTGTCCGACTTTTACACGGACATGCACGCCTGGGCCTTCCACCTGCAGATCTTCTTCCTCGGCCACCGCGCCGAACAATACCTGGAGGCCGCGCGCGATGCGCGTTCCTCCATCCTTGATCGCAGCATCTACGAAGACGCGCACATCTTTGCGCGCGCCCTGCACCACATGGGCAACCTGGCCGAACGCGATTACCTGTCCTACCGCCGCCTGTTCGACCAGGTGGTGGAGGGGCTGCCGCGCCCCGACTTGTTGATCTACCTCAAGGCCCCCGTCAACGTGTTGATGGACCGCATCCGCCGACGCGCCCGCAACATGGAGACAGGCATCTCGGCCGACTACCTGGCCCTGCTCGACTCCTTCTACGACGAGTGGCTGACCGCCTTCGACCTGTGCCCCGTCCTGACCATCCGCACCGACGACCTCGACTTCGTCCACCAGACGGGCCACCTCGACACTGTCGTCCAGCGCATCCAGGAAAAGCTGGCTGGTAAGGAAATCATGGACCTGCGCAGTTGAACCCGTTCACATTGCTGGTACAGGATACGGACCCATGAAGAGCCTGCTTGCGCAAATCCCCCTGTTCTCCAACCTGCCCGATGCGGAATTGGACCGCGTACTGGCCTCGCTGGAGGTCAAGGAACTTCAGGCGGGCGAGATCCTCTTTCGCGAAGGCGACCCGAGCGAGCACCTGTACGTGGTGGTCAGCGGCGTACTGCTGGTGCTGATGGGCGAGGGCAACCCCGATGAGCTGCTCCTGAACGTGCTGCGCGAGGGCGAATACCTGGGTGAGATGGGGCTGATCATGCCAGGCGGACACCGTACCGCCAGTGTGCGCGCCGAGGTACCCTCTGTGCTGCTGTCTCTCAGCCGCAGCCAATTTGCCGACCTGACCACCCGTTACCCCTCGCTCTCGGCCTCGATGGTCAACGTCCTCAGCCAGCGCCTGGATGCGACCAACACCGCCACCTTCCGCGACCTGACCGAAAAGAACCGCCAGTTGCAGCAGGCCTTCGACGAACTCAAGGCCGCCCAGGCCCAGTTGGTCGAAAAGGAACGTCTGGAACGCGAGCTGCAAGTGGCGGCCGAGATCCAACTCAGCATCCTGCCCGATACCCTGCCCTCCCTTCGCGGCTTCGATTTCGGCGCGCGCATCCTGCCCGCCCGCCAGGTGGGCGGCGACTTTTACGATATCTTCCCCGTGGTCGAACACCTGATGGGCGTGGTCATCGGCGACGTCTCGGACAAGGGCGTGCCCGCGGCCTTGTTCATGGCGCGCGCCCACGCATTGATCATGGCCGAGGCCGATACGGGTTTGCAGCCTGGCAAGGTGATGCGCCTGGTCAACGGGCATATCACCCGCCTCGAAAAATCCACCCAGTTCGTCACGGCCCTGTACGGCCTGCTCGACGACCGCACAGGCGAGTTCAGTTACGCCCGCGCGGGCCACGAGCCGCCCCTGCTGCTGTCTGCAGACGGCCGCGTGGAGCGTTTGCCGCACGGGCCTGGCATGTCGCTGGGCATGTGGGAGACCATCGCCGTGGACGAGCGCAGCCTGCTCCTGCCGCCAGGTTCCACACTCTTGATGTACACCGACGGCCTGACCGACTGCCGCAACCCCGAGGGCGAGGCCTTCGGGTATGAGCGCATCCAGGCTACGTTGGCTGGGTTGGCAGGCCTCTCCGCCCAACAGGTCTGCGACCGCCTGTTCGACACCCTGCAAACCTTCCAGAACGGCGCCAGCCCCGACGACGATGTAACGCTGGCCGCTATTCACGTAGCATGACGTAGGCGGGATATTTCCCGCCCTACCGACAAAAACGCCGCCTTCATCGGGCGGCGTTTCGTTTTAGGCTTTATCCAGCGCCTGGTCCAGGTCGGCCAGCAGGTCGTCGGCGTTTTCGATGCCCACCGAAAGCCGCACCAGGCCAGGGTCCACTTCCAGCGGCGAGCCCTGGGTGGAGAGATGCGTCATCGCAGCGGGGACTTCGATCAGCGACTCGACCCCGCCCAGCGACTCGGCCAACGTGAAGATGCGGGTCGCCTCTGCCGTCCTGACGGCGGCGTCGCGCCCGCCTTTGAGGATGAAGGAGATCATCCCGCCGCCGTTGCGCATCTGCCGCTTCGCGGTCTGGACCTGGGGGTGGGTCCCGTCAAAGGGGTAGATCAGCCGCCCGACCTTGGCATGCCCGCGCAGGTAGGCTGCGATGCGCTCCGCGTTGGCCGCGTGACGGTCCATGCGCACGGGCAGGGTCTTGATCCCGCGCAGGGTCAGGAAGCAGTCCATCGGTCCAGGCACGGCGCCGATGGCGTTTTGCAGGTAGGCCAGTTTCGCGCCCAGGTCCGCATCCCTGCCGATGACCGCCCCGCCGACCACGTCCGAGTGGCCGCCCAAATATTTGGTCGTCGAGTGGACCACCAGGTCCGCGCCCAGTTCGAGCGGACGCTGTAAGTAGGGTGTGGCGAAGGTATTGTCCACCACCAGCAGCGGCTTGTTGGGGTGCGATTTGACCACCTCGGCCACCGCGCGGATGTCCGAGACGGCCAGCAGCGGGTTGGTGGGCGTCTCCAGCCAGACGATGCGCGTGGAGGCCGTGAGCGCTTCGGCCAGGTTCTCGGGGTCGGTCGTGTCGGCGAAGGCGAAGTCGAGGCCAAAGCGGCGCAGGACTTTGTCGAACAGGCGGAAGGTGCCGCCGTACACGTCGTTGCCCGCCGCCACGTGGTCGCCGCTGGCGAGCAGGCGCAGCACTGTGTCGGTGGCGGCCATGCCCGAGGAGAAGGCCAGTCCCCACGCGCCGCCTTCCAGTTCGGCCAGGCAGTCTTGCAGGGCCTTGCGGGTGGGGTTGAGCGTGCGCGAATATTCGTACCCCTGGCGCGGCCTGCCGATGCCGTCCTGGGCATAGGTGGAGGTCTGGTAGATGGGCGTCATCACCGCGCCGTTGTTGGGGTCGGGTTCCTGGCCTGCATGGATGGCGAGCGTTTCGAATTTCATGCGATTCTCCTTCGCTAAAAATCAAACGCACGAAGCAGGGGTTTCTTCGTGCGTGTCTGGCGCAAGTATACCAAAGCAGGCTGTTAGAGGTCGGGGTCGGGCCTGACGACGCGGTTCTTGCCGAGCCGTTTGGCCTCGTAGAGCAGGTCATCCACGTTGCGGACGATATCGGCGGGGTTGACGCCTTTCTTCCATGCCATGACGCCCCCGCTGATAGAGAGCGCGACGCCGCCGAAGGCCAGCGCTGAATCTCCCAGGTAGGTCCGCAGCCGTTCCATGATCTTCCAGGCATCCTCCGCGCTGGTGTGCGGAAAGAGGATCATAAACTCGTCGCCGCCTACGCGCGCGGCAATGTCGGTGCTGCGCGTGATGGCCTGGATGGCTCGGGCCACGGCGCGCAGGGCGTCGTCTCCGTGGGCGTGGCCGAGGCTGTCGTTGATTCGTTTGAAGTCGTCTATGTCGAACAGGGCCATGGACAGCTCGATGTGATAACGCTCCGAGCGGCGGAACTCGCGCTCGATCAACTGGTCCACGTAGCGGCGATTGAACAGGCCCGTCAGGTCGTCGGTGATCGCCATGTGTTCGAGTTGACGGCTCTTCTCTTCCAGCGCGGCCTCGATCCGCTTGCGGTCGCTGATGTCGCGCAGGACGGCGATGTAGCCCTCCGTCTGGCCTCTGTCGCCGAGGACCTGGGTCAGGCGCACGTCGAGGTGGCGTTCGGGCTGGCCCGGCAGGCTGATCTCCATGGGCGCGCGCGGCTTTTGCAGCAGGGTGGCCGCCAGCAGCGGGACCTGGTGGAAGGTCATGAACACGTCCTGTCCGAGCGGCGGCCTTTTGAAGCCGAAGGTGTTCATCACGGCCTGGTTGACGTCCACAATGCGGTTGCGCAGGTCGATCACGACCACGCCATCCTCGAGGTGTTCCACCAGGGTGTGACGGGCGATGGGCAACAGGTCCAGCAGGCCGAAGGCGCGGGTGCCGTGCAGGATGAAGATGCCTGTGCCAGCCATCGCCAGGGCAGAGAGGTCCAGCCCGGGCAGGGGGCTGATCCCGGAGACGTAGAACACACTGCCTGCCAGCGGGAGCAGGGTGGCAAAGATGAACGAGGCATATTGCCTGCGGTAGGTGGCCTGGGAGCGGCGGTATTCCTGGATGAGCAGGGCCGCGGCCGCGGCCACGCACAAGTAGGCATAGGCGATGTGCAGCCAGAACAGGGGGCCATGTTCGTAGCGGTACAGGATTCCGCCCAGGGTCTGCTGCGGGATGAACTCGGTCCAGATGAGGTGGTGGGCCTCGTTGGTGAGCACAAGTAAGAAGATCAGGATTGGGACTATCGAAAGAAGCAGCGCGTTACGGCGTGTGAGCAGCCGCCTGCGGTGAGTGTAGAGGAGCGTGAAGACCAGCAGCAGCGGCCCCGCACTGACGGCCCCCAGATACTGCACTTTGGACCAGAAGATCTTGACAGGCAGAGAGTCTGCGGCGGCTTCGGCGGCGGCGGTGAGCGTCCAGACCTGGATGGCCGCCATCACCCAAAACAGCACCAACCCTCCATGCGCCTGCCTGCGTTTCCAGACGGACCAGGTCGCCCAAGCCACGATTCCCGCGGCGATCATCAAAATAAGTGCGGCCATTTGTTCTTGAAACTATAACACGAAATGCGGCCTGGAGTATCATAGGCAAATTGGAAGCGCGTTACAAAACACGGCATGAAAGGAACTGAGCAATGAACAAACCAGCAACCATCCTGGCGGTGTTGGCCCACCCAGACGACGAATCTTTTGGCATGGGCGGGACCCTGGCGTTATACGCCTCGCGCGGCGCGGACGTGTACCTGGCCTGCGCCACGCGAGGCGAGGCGGGCACGGTGGACGACGAACACCTGAAAGGCTTCACGACCATCGCCGAATTGCGCGAGGGCGAGCTGCGCTGCGCGGCGGGTCACCTCGGCCTGAAGGATGTTTTCTTCCTCGGCTACCGCGACTCGGGCATGCCAGGCATGGTGGATAACCAGCATCCCGACGCGCAGATCAACCATCCCATTGATGAGGTGGCCGCCAAGGTGGTCCGTCACATCCGCGAGGTGAAGCCCGACGTGGTGTTGACCTTCGACCCGATCGGCGGATACCGCCACCCAGACCACATCCACATTCACCAAGCCACGGTGCTGGCCTTCGAGAAGGCGGCGGACGCCTCTTTCCACCCCGAGGCGGGTGCGCCGCACCAGCCGTCGGCGTTGTACTATCACACCATCCCGCGCGGATTGTTCAAGTTCGGCGTGCGCCTGCTGCGCCTGTTCGGCAAGGACCCGCGCAAGTGGGGCCGCAACGGTGATATCGACTTGGTTTCGCTAGCCGAGGTAGATTTCCCCGTCCATGCGCGCATCAACTATAAGTCCGTGACCGAGCGCAAGGCGCAGGCCAGCGCCTGTCACGCCAGCCAGGGCGGCGGGCAGATGCGGCGCGGCTTCGTCGGCACCTTCTTCCGCATGTTCGACGGTGTCGAAACCTTCATGCGCGCTTATCCACCTATCGGGACGGGATTCCGCGCAAAAACGGACCTGTTCGACCTGAACTGAGCGGTTAATCCGCTTTTGGGCTTATTTCCATTGAATCGGTCGGGAACCAATCCGACCGATTCGGCGTTTAAAGGGTTAGCCCTAAAGCATGTTAGAATGACGAAATTGTGAAGGGGCCCCCAACTATGACAGACACCTCAACTCTCACCCCCCAAAAACGCCTCGACTTTTCGCAAGTCCTGGCCCTGTTCCTGCGCCCCCGCAGCCTGTTCGAGCGGATTGCCGCCGAAGGGCAGCCGACCTGGACGACGCCGATGCTGATCCTGAGCGTCACGGCCCTGCTGGTGGTGCTCGTCGGCGGGTATTTCAACGCGCGCGCCGCCCAAATGGGCACAGCCGCCCTGCCGCCCGATTTCCAGTATTGGACGCCCGAGATGCAACAGGATTTCTTCTCGGCCCAGCAGGCCATGTCTGGCCCGACCTTTGTGTACGTCATTCCGCTGGTCGGTTCGCTGTTCTCGCTCTGGGCTGGTTGGCTGGCCCTGGGCGGGCTGATGCACCTGGCTTCCACGCTCTTGGGCGGACGCGGCACGATGAGCGGCGCGCTGCACGTGGCCGCCTGGGCGAGTCTGCCCTTTGCCTTGCGTGACATCCTGCGCGTGGTCTTTATGCTGATCACCCAGCGCTCCATCGCCAGCCCCGGGCTTTCGGGTTTTGTGGCGGAGGCGGGCTTCCTCGCCCAACTGCTCTCCCATGTGGACGTTTTCCTCGTCTGGCAGATGCTCCTGTTGATGATCGGCTTTTTCCTGGTCGACACGCTCTCCCAGGGTAAGGCGATCCTGGGCGTGCTGATCGTGGTGGGGCTGGTCCTGCTGGCCTGGTCGGGCCTGGGCGCGCTGGTCTCCAGCCTGGGCGCAACCGCCGTCCAGCGGCCCTTCTTCTAACCCATGACCGAACCCCTGATCCGCGTGGCGGGGCTGACCCGTCACTATCAAATGGGCGGTACCACCGTCCGCGCGCTGGACGGCGTGGATATCGCCATCCAGCCGCGCACCTTCACCGTGGTGATGGGTCCCTCTGGCTCGGGCAAGAGCAGCCTGCTCTACCTGCTCGGCGGCCTGGACCGTCCCTCGGGCGGCGAGATCTGGGTGGACGGCCAGCGTCTCGACACGATGGACGAGAACCGCCTGGCGATCTTCCGCCGCGACAAGATGGGCTTCATCTTCCAATCTTTCAACCTGGTGCAAAGCATGTCGGCCTGGGAGAACGTGGCCTTCCCGATGCAGTTCGCGGGTGTGCCCGCTGTCCAGCGCAGGGAACGCGCCTCGCACCTGCTCTCGCAGGTGGGACTGGCCGACCGCAGCCACCACAAACCCAGCGAACTTTCAGGCGGACAGCAGCAGCGCGTGGCCATCGCCCGCGCCCTGGTCAACGACCCGGGCCTGATCCTGGCCGACGAGCCGACGGGCAACCTCGACACGTCCAGCGGCGTGACAGTCATGCAGATGCTCGCAGACCTGCACCGCGACGGGCGCACCGTGCTGGTCGTGACCCACGATCCGCGCATGACGCGTTTCGCCACCCACAA
>CALLJA010000112.1 GCA_938008865.1 uncultured Anaerolineales bacterium | reverse complement strand
TCGAAGAGACCATGCAGTACCCTGGGCAAATCCGCGTGACGGTCATCCGCGAGACAAGGTCCACGGAGTATGCGAAATAGAAAAAAGATGAAAGAGGGCAACCTTTCAAGGTTGCCCTCTTTTTTTACATTCTCATCACCTCCGGTCTCAACCCCAACTCATCAATCAGCGCATTCAATTCTTCATCAGTCAACCGCCTCCCCTTCCCCGCATAGGCGGTGAGGGCGGCTTCCATCATATTCGTGCCGAATGACCTGCCCTCATACCTCGGCGTGGAGGTGATGACCGTTTTCACGCCGCGCGAGCGGAACAGGTCGATGTTTTCCTCGGTGGTGGTGTTGGTGAGGATGGTCTTGCCATCGAGGCGGGCGGGCATGTATTTGCGCATGAAGAGGTAGTCGCCGGCCAGCAGGTCGGAGCCTTCGAAGTATTCGACATACTTGGGTTTGTGCTCGGCGCCGTCGCTGCCGTAGAAGAGCATGGACATGGGGAAGTAGCTGACGATGGGCAGCATGACCCGCGCAACGCGCTTGAAGGCGGGGATGCCGTACACAGGCAGGGGCAGTCCCAACGCGACCATCAGGTCGCCGAAGACGACGCGCTCCGAGACTTCGGCGACGGCTTGCGCCAGCCCGATGCGGTCGGCGGCCACAGGGACAAAGGCCTGCCGGAAGTGGACTTCTCCCAATTGCGGACGGGCCAGTTCGAAGACACGGCGTTCGAGGGTGTGCTTGAGTCCACGCCCGTCGCACAGCGGAGTTTGGGTCACGCCCGCCACCATCTTGAGCGCGGAATGCAGCGGATATTCGCGCTCGTCGAGGCGCAGGTACAAGTCCACGCCGCCGACGCCGAAGGCATCCACCTTGCCGTCCAGGTCGAGGTACATCTGGCGAGCTTTGGCCACGTCGCCGTCCAGGCCGACGCGTTCGACCAGGATCTCCTCGCCATTGAGGCGGATGGTCACGCTCTTGTTCCTTTTGGAACTGCCCAGGCTGATGCTGACGGCTCGTTTCATCTTACAGCCCTCCCACAAACGGATTGGAACGTCTCTCCCGTCCCACCGTGCTCTCAGGGCCATGTCCTGAGAGCAGACGGGTATCCTCGGGCAGGGTGTAGACCTGCTCACGAATACTGCGCTCCAGGGTGTCGAAGTTGCCGCCGGGCAGGTCGGTGCGCCCGACCGAGCCGGCGAAGATCAGGTCGCCGCAGAAGCACACGCGGGATTCTGCCACGTAGAAAATGCAGTGACCCTTGGTGTGCCCGGGCGTGTAACGGACTTCGAAGACCACATTGCCGAGGCGTAAAATCTGACCCTGGTGCAGGTCGATGGTCGGTTCGGGGCCTGGATCGATGTCGAAGCCGAAGATGGCGCCGCCCCCGCCCGCCCGCCACAGGACGTGGTCGTCGGGATGCAGGGCCACCAGCGGCAGCGGATTCAGGGCGTCGGCGATGGCGCCCGCGCCGCCGATGTGGTCGAAGTGCGCATGGGTGTACCATAGGTGGGCCACCCGCCAGCCGCGACTCCGCGCCTCGGACAGGATCAACTCACCGTCCCAGGATGGATCGATGACGGCCGCGTCGCGGGTGGTGGAATCCGCCACGAGGTAGGCATTCGTCT
>CALLJA010000111.1 GCA_938008865.1 uncultured Anaerolineales bacterium | reverse complement strand
CGCGAGTACATCCAGCGGCGCGGCCTGTACCGATAGAAGACAAATCCAACTGGATGCAAACAGCAGGGCGAGATGCATATCTCGCCCTGCTGTTGTTCAAGAAAGCTGGCTGCTCACGGGGTGGGGAGCGGCAGTTTGTAAGTGCGCTGCACGAGCACGGCCATCTCTGCGCGCGAGATCACGCTCTCGGGGCAGAAGTGTCCGCCGCCGCAGCCGACCGAGATGCCCGAGTTGCCCAATTCCTCGGTCCAGCGGGCGGCCCAATGGGTGGCGGGCACGTCAAGCCAGACCGCGCCGGTGGCGGCCGGGGGATCGTAATTGGAGCCGGAACGTCCGCGCAGCAGGAACACGGACATCTGCGCGCGCGTAATGGGCAGGTCGGTGCAATAGCGCGTGCCGCCGCAGCCGCCGGTGATGCCGTCCGCGCGCAGGGCCTCGATGAAGTACCTGGCAAAACTGTTGGCGGTATCGGTGAAGGTCAGCGCGGGCGTGCCGGGGTTGAAGGTACTGCCGTGTACGGCCCGCTCGATATATACCGCCATCTCGGCGCGTGTGATGGCCAGGGCGGGGCAATAGGCCAGCGGCGAGTTGACGCATCCGCCCGTGATGCCGGCTGCCCAGATGGATTGGATGTAATTCAAGGCCCAATGGCCGTAGGGCACGTCGGCGAAGGGCGTGATGGTGTTGGCCGTTACGGGGGTCGAGCCATTGACCGAGAAGGTCAGGTTGGCCGACATGGAATAGTCCGCGGCGGCCAGAGTCAACGGTGTGCCGACCTTCTTGAGCTTATCCACCAACACGGTGGCGGTGAAGGACCCATTGGACGAGACCGCGCCCAGGTTGCAGGTCACCAGGCCGGCCGCCGAGGAGCAGAACCCGCCCGAGTCGCTGACGAAGGTGGTGTGACCCGGCAGGCTGAAAGTCACCTGCGCGGTGGTGATGGGCGCGTCGGTCGAATAGTTGAAGGTGTACACGTACGGGTCGCCCGGCTTGACGGTGGCCGCGCCGCTGGCCGAGATCCCCAGGTTGGCGGGGATCAGGGTGAAGACGGTCGGTCCGCCCACGGTGGGGAAGTTGGTGACGGCGATGGAGTAATCGCCGTGCGCGATGAGCGTACCTGCCGTAACGGACGGGCTGATGGTCCCGCTGACGGTGAAACTTCCGGTCGCGCCGGCCGCCACACCCGTGAAATCGCAGGTGACCGGGTTGAGGCCGGAGCAGTGGGTGGTGTCGCCCAGCGTGGTGAAGGTCACATTGGCGGGCGGGCGGATGACGATGTGCGGGTCAATGGCAATACCCGTGCCGTTCTTGTAGGTGTAGGTGTAGGTGATCGAGCCTCCCGCCGCGCCGGTATCCGGGCCAGTGGCGAGGATGCTCGGGCCGAGGATGTCGCCATCGGTGATCTCGTCCACGTACACGTAGCCGGGGTGGCCGGTCGGTGAACAACCGGCGGCGGTGATCTCCAGGCGGAGGGTGTCGCCGGCGGCCACGGGGTGCAGGGCCGAAGAGGCCAGGTCCACATAGGTCCAGTCAAGATATTGCCACACGTCACCGGGGATGGTCCCGAAGGCCGGGCCGGTCTGCCAATCCTTGCCCGGCTCGCCCACGTAGGACGAAAAGTCGTAGATGACGTCGTTGCCGTTGCTGACGTTGATGACCTTGACGCGGAAGTACGGCTTTTCCTCATCGGTGTGGGGGAAGGACGGGTTGACCATGACGGCCGCATAGGTGAAGCGCACGTGCGACTTTCCGTCCAGCGGGTCGATCACAGCGGTGGTGGTCTGCGAGATGGTGTTGGCGTTGGCTGGATAGCCGCCATCGTAATAGGATAACTCGCTGTTGACGCGCGCCGAATAATGCCCAAAAGCCGGGTACTTGAGGTTGCCATTGGTATTGGGGTCCGAGAGGCTCAGGGGAGCCACCAGCGGTCCACCGACCACACTGCTCAGGTCGGTACCGCCGGAGCCGGGCGGTTGGGTATACCCGTTATTGAGGAAGGTGGATATGGTCCAGCCGGTGAAGTCGCCGGTCTCGAAGTCGCCGTTGGTGAATATTGCGAACGCGACAGTGAAGATCAACACGGCCCCCAAGACTGCCATGCTGGTCGCCAGGCCAAGCTTTTTCATACACAATCTCCTTGAAAACAAAAAAAGAATCGCAATCGAAGATGGTCCTTCGGGCGTTCGGTCGGGGTATGGGTGATGGGACCTCCTTGGAACAGGTTTGCAAAAAAGTCTCTGCGGAAGAAGGGAAATGGAACAGGCAGAGAACGGAACGGCGCCGCAACCGGGTCGCTTATGTACTTGGTTGCAATTTGACAGCCTGGCGGGTCTTGCATCGCGCGTGCCTGGCTACAATGGAATTCCACTCCGCGCAGGCTGCCGGTTCCTGGATAAATATTAGCCGAATCGAGACGGCTTGTCCACAGCCAAAAATCGACTGAATCAAAAAAAGGACGCGCCCGGGCGGGCGCGTCCTTTTTGATTACAACGAGCGGGGATTACGGGGTCGGCATGGGCAGGCCAAAGGTGCGCTGCACAAGCACGGCCATCTCGGAGCGGCTGACATAATTATTCGGACAGAAGTAGCCGGGGCGGCATCCCACTGAAA
>CALLJA010000110.1 GCA_938008865.1 uncultured Anaerolineales bacterium | reverse complement strand
TTTTCCACCAGTTCGTCAAGCGCGACAACCTGTTCGCCCGCATGTGGTTCGGCAATTAATCCTGCCATATTTCAGTTTAGCGGTATCGCCGTCTGCGACTGGGATGTGGTGTATCATGCGCGTGGATAGTAGGAAAGAATGAAGTAAAAGAAGAAAGAAGGGCAACTTTGATGAGTTGCCCTTCTTTTCATTTTGTCTACGGTAGGATTACACCTCGAGCGCCAGCAGCGGAATCTCCATCTCCTGAGGGGTCAGGCCGCCGTGATGACCGTAGAATTTCTGCTCGAACCTGTCCTTGACATACCACCACGTCGTTTCGCCGCGATAAGGCAGGAGCACCAGGTTACCCACCCGCGCGCGGAATTCGGCAGAGATGGTCGGGCCGAAGTAGCCGTTCTCGATCAACTCCTCCACTTTGACCACGTCCGCTTTGCCTTCCAATCGTGTGGATAGAAAATGCTGCGCCTCGTCGAGCAGACCGTCCTTGACGTGCAAGAACATGTCACGCGCCGAGCCGGCAGGCACGAGCAATTCCCCTTTGCGGTTGGATCGGAAGAAGCGCTCCACACCCTTGAAGCGCGGATCGGTGTTCAGGAAAATTGTCGTCTGCGGGTCCACTTCGGAGGAACCGTGGTCGGCGGTCAGCAGGAACAGGACGCGCTTCCTGCTTTTGAACACACGCGCGAAGAAGTTCTCCAGCACCAGCAGGAAGGTCTCGATCTCGGCTTCGGTCTGCGGCGCGGACGGTCCGTACTCGTGGCAGATTCCATCCACCTTGTCGAAGTAGAAGTGAAAATAGGCGGGCGAGGTCTGCTTCTCGATCTCCAATCCCAGGTTGACCAGCGCCTCGGGCAGCGTGCGGAAGGCGTGCATGTCCGCGCCTTTCATCACCTGCAAGGAATAGGTCGAAGGAGTGTAATCGCGCATACCAAAAACGTGCGAATGCATACCCAGGTCCGCCAGTTCCTGGTAAATGGTGCGAGTCGGATACAGCGTCGCAGGATCAACCTTGAACTTCTTGAGCGTATCGCGGACCGTATCACCCGCCCTGGAGAACAGCAGCGGCGAGATCATGCGGTCCAGGCTGGGCTCGTAGTAGTGCCATTCGTACACGCCGCTCCTGCCCACGGGCAGTCCCGTGTGGATGGTGGTGACGTGCGCCGCAGTCGTGGACGGGAATTGCGAGGTCAGTTTTTCGACGCAGCCCTCGCGCGCGATGCGCTGAAGGAACGGCGCATCCTGAAAGCGTTCGAAGAAACGCCAGCCGAATCCATCCACGAGAAACAGCACCACCGCGTCATATTGCTGCGACGCAAAGGCATCGCGGATGCGCTGCGGAATACCCGCAAACCCGCCCGCGTCGTAACGAGGTTTGACAAAGGACGGATTCAAATTTGGCATCAGGCCTTTCCGAGGATCATACGCGCCGCGCGCCGCCCGATCTCCACCGCGAAGTTCGTGCCGCGGTCCCACGGGTAAACCTGGCTCATCGACGCGAAGTACAGTCCCTCGATGGGCGTCTTCACGCTGGGGATGTTGACCGAATGATTCAACAGCGGAACGGGCTGGGCGTAATTGGTCTTGAACAGCCAGACCTTGTTGACCCATTCGCGCGCAAACTTCGGGTTGATCTTTTGGAGGGCAGGCAGATAAATCTCCAGCAACTGCTCGTCGCTCAACGAAAAATATTCGTGACCCACTTCGAGGTAATCGCCCGCATACACGATGTGGTCGCCGCCGAAGTGCTCGGGCGAGACGTAGTTCGTATGCTCCACCAGCGCCAGCATCGGGAAGCCTGCCTCCTTTGGCAGGTTGAACCAGTAGTAGCCGTCCTCCGAAAGCTGATGCTTGAGCGAGAGCACCATCACCACCGCGCCCATCGACTTGAGGCCGAGCAGCCCTTTAAGATAATCCTCGGGCAGGTCGGGACACAACTTGGCCAGCAGGTTCGGGGACGTGGTGACCAGCACGCGGTCAAACGTCTCGACCGAGCCCGCCGCGATCGACAGCCCGGCCTGGTCCCGTTTAATGAACTTGACCTGGGTCCCCAGCCGAATCTCGACTCCCAACTCCCGCAGCCTTTCTGCAAACAAGTCCGCGAACTTTTGGAAGCCGCCCTCGAACGTTCCCAGGCGCGTGGTGCGGGCTTTGATGCGCGCCCACATCCAGGCCATATTCACGTCGCGGTAATACGGACCGAACTTGCCGATCAGCAGCGGCTTCCACATCTTCTCGTAGACGTTCTTCCCCGCCCATTTCATCATCCACTCGTCGGCCGTGACCTGCTCCAGCGCGCGCCAGTTATCCGTCAGGCGCAGGTACAGGCCCACGAAGCCGAAGCGGATCTTGTCCAGGCCGAAGCCCAATCCAGGGAAAAGCAGCGCCTTGAGGATCGAGTCGAACGGATGGAATTTGCCCTTGTCATACATCACGGTCAGCGGACGCGGGAACATCACCTTGTCCGAGAGTCCCAGCTCGCGGATCAGCCCCAGCATGTGGCTGTCCGA
>CALLJA010000109.1 GCA_938008865.1 uncultured Anaerolineales bacterium | reverse complement strand
TTTTACTTCCTTTGTCTTCATCCCCACGCTATAATCTCTTCATCTCATGGGAAAAAAGTGGGACTTGAAATTATAGAACGTATGTTCTATAATTCAACTACTGTCCATCCCCCAACCCAAAAGGAGCCTTATCCCATGAACAGTCTGGACACCACCTTACAGGCCCAGCTCGAAACCATCCAGGACAAACTCGGCATGCCCCTGGCCGACCTGGCCGACATCATCAAACGCACCAAACTGACTCGCCACGACGCCATCCGCGCCATGCTGGTGCGCGAATATGGGCTGGGCTATTACGACGCCAAGGCCATTGTCTCGGCCATCTTCGACCCCGCGCCCGAAAAGACAGGATAACCCATGAGCGACCCGATCCAACCTGAAGCCTTTCGCAACACCCTGTTCGCCCTGCTGGACGAGACCTTCGAGAACCATCACGGCATCTACCTCGACCGCGACACGGGCTTGTTTCGGACCCTCGAGTCGGTCTCCGCGCAAGAGGCCTCCATCCCCGTAGGCGGAAAGTGTGCCACCCTGGCCGCCCAGGTGGCCCACGTCACTTTCTATCTGGAGGTGCTCGAACGCTACGTCGTCCAACACGACACCTCGCGCGTGGATTGGGGTGAGGTCTGGCGCACGGTGAGCGCGGTCACGCCCGAAGAGTGGAGCGCGCTCAAGGCCAGGCTTGAAGCCGCTTATCGCCGCATCTTCAAGCTTTTCCAGGATAACCCGACCTGGGATGAGGACTCGATGGGCGGTTCACTGGCCTGTGTCGTCCACACCGCTTATCATCTGGGTGAGATTCGCCAGGCATTGTGTATGCTCAAGGCTTAACGACAGGAGAAATTCATGCCCACCCGACCCCGATACCCGATGCCTGATTTCTTCCGCGAAGCATTGCTCGAACGCGGGTTGATGGACGAGTACCTGGCTCGTCCGCCCTACCAGCAGAACGATTACATCGGCTGGATCAACCGCGCCCAACAGGAAGCCACGAAGCAGAAGCGCCTCAATCAAATGCTGGATGAACTCGAGCGCGGCGGCGTATACATGAACATGAAGTGGAACGGTTGACGCATGGATTGGAAAGCCTGGCTCATCGTACTCCTCGTCGCCCTCAACGCAGGCTGGATGGTCTTCGACGGCGCGCGCGCCCTGACCGTGGGCGATTACGTCACCGCTGCATCGGGAGACTATGCGGGTCAACTGGGTCCGTGGGCGACTCTTGTGAAGGCAAGTGGCATCGAGCCGCGTTCCATGCTGATGAAGTTGACCTTCGTTGGGTATGGTCTGGCCGCCCTGGGAATCACAGGCTGCTTTGTGCTGGGCCTGCCTTGGGCACGCAATGCCCTGATCGTGGTCAGCGTTTTGGGACTTTGGTATCTGCCGATCGGAACGGTTGCCAACATCCTTGCGTTGATCCTGTTGTCCCTTGACCGTAAATAACTTTGGCTCTGCCGTTTTTAACGGGAAAGAGCCTCACCATAAAGGGCACAAAGTACACAAAGAGGAAAAAGCCTTGATTGCTCGCATTTTTTCCTTTGTGACCGTCGTGTCCTTTGTGTTTGAAAAAAGGCTTCCCGTTAATTACGGAGACCCATAACTTTGTGTGACTCTATTCCGTCGGCAACTCGACTGCCGACGGAATATTTTTATGGCAAAATAACCCCCATGAATCGACAAGACATCCTCCAACGAACCGCC
>CALLJA010000108.1 GCA_938008865.1 uncultured Anaerolineales bacterium | reverse complement strand
TGGGCCGCCCAGGGCGCGCCCGACCTGTCCATCGTGGCCGCCGACGAGCAGACCTCGGGCCGCGGGCGCGAGGGCCGGCCGTGGTTTACCCCGGCGGGGACGGCCCTGGCCTTCAGTCTGGTCCTGCGCCCCACGGCGGCGGAACTCCCCCACCTCTCGCGGACCGTCGGCCTGGCCGCCGTTTCGCTGGCCGAAGCTCTGCGCAAGCGTTCGCTCGCCCCGCAGATCAAGTGGCCCAACGACATCCTACTCGATGGGCGCAAGGTGGCGGGAATCCTGGTCGAATCGGTCTGGAACGGCGAACAGGTGGATTGCGCCGTGATCGGCGTCGGACTGAACGTGGCGCGCGAGGCGGTGCCCCCGCCCGAACTGTTACATTTCCCCGCCGCCAGCCTGCAACAGGCGCTCGGCGCGGCGCCCAAGCGCGAGGCCGTGCTGCATGACATCCTCGAAGCCTTCCTGGCCTGGCGTCCGCGGCTGGGACGGGTCGAGTTGGTCGAAGCCTGGGAGCGAGACCTGGCCTTTCGCGGTCAACAGGTCCAGGTGACGGGACGGGATGCGCAAGCGGTCAACGGCACGCTGATCGGTCTCGAAACAGACGGCAGCCTGCGCCTGCGCGATAAACATGGCAATCCCGTAACAGTCAGATTCGGGGACGTGCGCCTGCGCCCGGCAGCGTGATACAATCAACGCAAGAGGTTTCCCATGCTTGACAATTTACGCGACGAAGCCAATTCACAACCCTTCTTTCAAGACGATGAGGGCGACGGCAAGTCTCCCAAGAAACGGCCCGACTTGCCCGACTCGCGGCCCCTGCCCCGCAGCGGAGGCGGTGGACGCTTCCTTGGCATGACGCCCGTACAGCGCTTCATCCTGGCATTCATGCTGATGATGATCGTGTGCGTGCTCGGCCTGATGCTTCTGCTGATTAGCGGCAGCATTGGGGTCTACCTCTAACCCACGTTCAAAGAAAATCGCCCAGCAGTCAATGGCTGTTGGGCGATTTTTTGTTTAAGGGGAAATTTTGACAGGTCAGATTAGTTGCGGCTGGGGTTCGGGCGGCTTCTCGTCTCCGTTGACCTCGGCACCCGCGCGCTTGAGTTCCTCAGCGGAAATGCGCGCCACCGAGGCTACGCTGTCGCCCTCCTGCGGCTTGATCAGGTGTACGCCCTTGGTGGCACGCCCTGACTGCTTGACTTCCTTGATCTTCATGCGAAGCACCACGCCGTTGGACGTGATGATGGTCAGATGGTCGTCCTTCTGCACCACGCGTGCAGCGGCAATCCTGCCGATCTCGCCCAGCGCCTTCTGGTCGATGGTGGCGATGCCGCCCGTGGCACGGCCCTTGGCGGCATAATCCTTGAGCGGGGTCTGCTTGCCGAAACCGTGCGTGGTGATGACCAGCAGCGCGCCATCCTTTTCGACCACGTCCATGCTGGTGACAGCGTCGCCCTTGGCCAGGCGGATGCCCTGCACGCCCGCGGCCTGACGTCCCATCGCGCGGATCTTGTCCTCGCCGAAGCGCAGCGCCTGGCCGCCCGCGGTCACGAAGATGACCTCATCCTTGCCCGAGGTCAGGCGCGCCCAGCCGAGGGTATCGCCTTCTTCGAGGTTCATGGCAATCAGGCCCGAGGGCCGCACAGAGGCGAACTCCTCCAGGTCCACGCGCTTGACCTTGCCGCGCGCGGTGGCCATCACACAGAAGCCGTGTCCTGTAAACTTGGACACCGCAATGGCGGCCGTCACGCGCTCGTTCGCGTCCAGTGAGAGCACGTTGACCAGCGGGATGCCCTTCGCGGCGCGGTCGGCATCGGGGATCTGGTAGACCTTCTCGGAATAGACCTTGCCCTTGTCCGAGAAGAACAGCATCGTGTCGAGGCTGCGGGCAGGGATGAGCATGACGACCTCATCCTCCTCCTTGGTGCTGTGGCCCGTCACGCCGCGCCCGCCGCGGCTCTGCAGCCTGAAGGCCGTGGCGGCCACGCGCTTGATGTATCCGCGCTCGGTCAGGCTGATCAGCACGGCCTCGTCATGGACGAGGTCTTCCTCGTGCAATTCCTCTTTGGCTTCGGTGGCGATGCGCGTGCGGCGGTCGTCACCGTACTTCTCCGCCATTTCTTTCAGGTCGCTCTGGATGAGCGCCAGGATCTTCTTCGGGTGCGCCAGCAGGTCTTCGAGGTAGTCGATCTGCGCCTGCACCTGCTTGTGTTCCTCTTCGATCTTCCAGCGTTCCAGCGCGGCCAGGCGGCGCAACTGCATGTCGAGGATGGCCTGCGCCTGGAGTTCGCTCAACTTGAAGCGGCTCATCAGGTTGGTCTTGGCCACATCGGCGTCTTCGGCCTCGCGGATGGTCTTGATGACCGCGTCGATATTATTGAGCGCGATCAGCAACCCGTCGAGGATGTGCTGTCGGGCGCGGGCCTTGGCCAGTTCGAAGTTCGAGCGCCGCACGATGACAACCTGGCGATGCTCGATGAAGATCTGCAGGGCGCGTTTGAGCGGCAGAGTGCGAGGTTCGCCATCCACCAACGCCAGCATGATCACGCCGAAGGTGGATTGCAGCGCCGTGTACTTGTAAAGCTGGTTCAGCACCTTCTTGGGCTGCGCGCCGCGTTTGAGTTCGATCACGATGCTCATGCCGCGCTGGTCGCTCTCGTCGCGCATATCCGAGATCTGGTCGATCTTTTCCTCGCGCGCCAGTTCGGCGATGCGCTCGATCAGGCTGGATTTGTTGACCTGGTAGGGAATCTCGGTCACCACGATCTGGTGGCGCCCGCCCTTCATCTCTTCGATGTGGGCCATGCCGCGCATCACGATGCGCCCGCGCCCCGTCCCATAGGCCGAGAGGATGCCCTCGTTGCCGACGATCATGCCACCCGTCGGAAAATCGGGGCCAGGCACGAACTTCATCAACTCCTCGACCGAGACCTCGTCCATGCGCTCGTGGTTTTCGATCAGGTAATTGATCGCGCCCACCAGTTCGCGCAGGTTATGCGGCGGGATGTTGGTGGCCATGCCCACCGCGATACCCGCCGAACCGTTCAAGAGCAGGTTGGGCAGGCGGGCGGGCAGCACCAGCGGTTCTTCGAGCGAATCGTCGAAGTTGGGGCCGAAGTCCACGGTATCCTTATCGAGGTCGGCCAGCATCTCCTCGGCCATCTTGTTCAGGCGCGCCTCGGTATAACGCATGGCCGCAGGCGCGTCGCCGTCAATGGAACCGAAGTTGCCCTGGCCGTCCACCAGCGTGTAACGCATCGAAAAGTCCTGGGCCATGCGCGCCATCGTCTCGTACACCGCCGAGTCGCCGTGCGGATGGTACTTGCCGAGCACCTCGCCTACGATACGGGCCGATTTCTTATACGCGCCCGTCGAGCGCATGCCCAGTTCATCCATGGCAAACAAAATGCGGCGGTGGACCGGTTTCAACCCATCGCGCGCATCGGGCAGGGCGCGCGCCACGATCACGCTCATGGCGTAATCGAGGTAGGCCGAACGCATCTGTGAGTCGATGTCAACTTGTTGAATGGTACCGATTTCCATACGCTCCTTCAGTTACACGCATAAAAAGACACGAAGACGATGAGTTTGACTTCGTGTCCATTAGATGAAGCACACGACCTTGATAGGCTAATTATACCACCTCCGTCCGCTTTCCCGTTCGGCTATAATCGCCTCATGACCCAGATCACCCGCAACGACGTTCGCGCTTACTACGACCGCAACACGCGCCTGTTTCTGCGCTACGGCTCCTCTGCCGAAGTACAGACCATTCACCGCTCACTCTGGCCGCAGGCCGTGACGCGCATCAAGCAGGCCCTGGCCGTCTCGAACGACCTGGTGCTGGACGAAGCCCGCGCCCTCCAAAACCGCCTCGGCCGCCTGCGCTTTGCTGACCTGGGCTGCGGCGTCGGCGCGACGCTCTTTCACATTCTCGCAGGGCTGCCCGCTCCCGCCCAGGCTGTCGGCCTGACGCTCAGCCCCGTGCAGGCTCGCATCGCAGAACAGGCGCGGCGCGGGCTGGGCCTTCCCGCCCACTTTCTCGAAGCCGATTTCCACTACATCCCGCTGGCGGGCGACTTCGACCTGGTCTACTCCATCGAGGCTTTCATCCATGCCCAGCAGCCTGCGCAATATCTGCGCGAGGCCGCGCGGCTACTGGCCCCAGGCGGGCGGCTAATTCTGCTGGATGACTTCCTGGCGACTACCGACCCCAAGGCAGCAGATTGGCTGGACGCCTACCGGGCGGGCTGGTTCGTGCCCCACATCCAGACCGTGGAACAGGTCCGCGCCGCTGCCCTGGAACTTGGGCTGGTCCCGCTTCACGAGCAGAATCTCACTCCGCAACTACGCCTGCGTAATTTGCCCGACGGCTTGGCCCGCCTGCTCCTGAACCTCGGCAGGCGGCTGCCACAAGGGCATCCCATCGTCCCGTCGATGTTGGGCAGCATGGCCTTGCAGCAATGCCTGGCCGACGGCTGGATCGAGTACCGCTGGCTGGTCTTCGAGAAACAATAACCCACATGGGGGCCATCGTCTTCCTTACCAGCGGCACGCGCGGCGACGTTCAGCCCGTCATTCCGCTGGCGCAATGGCTTCAGGCCGACGGACACGCCGTGCGCATTGCCGCGCCGCCCGCCTTCCGTGAGCTGGTCGAAACACACAGCATCCCCTTCGCGCCCGTGGACGGCAACCCCTCCGACTTGATGATCGCCAAGGATGGCGAGATCGCGCTGACCTTCGACGGTAACCCCGTCCGCAGCGCACGCTCGTCGCTGAATTATTTGTACGCGGCGCAAAGCGTGTATGCGCGCATGCTTACAAACGCCTGGGACGCCTGCAAAGACGCCGTGCTGCTTGTTCTCGGCCTGCCAACCATCTGGGGGACGTCCATCGCGGAGAAACTCCAGATCCCCTGCGTTGGCGCTTTTTTACAGCCGCTCACGCCCACGCGCGAGTTCCCCTGCCCCGTGCTGCCGTCGGCGCGAAGTTGGGGCGGCGCATACAACCGCCTGACCTATGCCCTCGCAGGCCTGGCCACCTTCCTGCCGTGGCGCAAGGTCATCAACGACTGGCGCGGGTATACGCTTGGCTTGAAGCCTTTGCCCATCTCTGGCCCATCGCCCCGCCCCTTTGGCCGCATCGACCTCAACTTGTACGGCTTCAGCGAACAGGTCCTGCCGCGCCCGCGCGATTGGGAAACGGCCTCAGTCATCACAGGCTACTGGCCGCTACCCTCGAACTCTCCGCTGGACGATACGCTCGAAGGCTTTCTCCAGGCGGGACCGCCGCCAATGTATTTCGGGTTCGGCAGCCCAGGCGCATACCGACCAGACAGAATTTTCGAACTTATCGAACAGGCCACGCGCATCGCGGATACGCGCGCGCTGGTGGCCCTGCCCAAAGGCGCGCAAGTCAAGGATGCGCCTGCGCACATCCACTTGCTGCGCGCAAGCACGCCGCACGACAGGTTATTCCCGCGCCTGGCGGGCGCTGTCCACCACGGCGGCGCGGGGACGACGGGCACGGCCCTGCTGGCGGGCATCCCGTCGCTGGTGACGCCCGTGGCGGTGGACCAGTTCTTTTGGGGCGCGAGGGTCTCCACATTGGGGGTTGGGCCTAAGCCGATCCCGCAGCGGGAGTTACAGGTAAAAAATTTGGCAGAGGGGTTGGGGAAGATGAAAGAGGAAA
>CALLJA010000107.1 GCA_938008865.1 uncultured Anaerolineales bacterium | reverse complement strand
CTTGCAAGGGGTATAAGCGTCAATTAAAGGCGTCGGTTTCCTGTTTACAAGGTTGTAAACGCGGGGAATGGGCTTTTGGTCACCCCCGCTCGGGAACGCGCCCGAATCATGATATATAATACCCACGGTCACAAATTGCGCTTTCCCCTCCTTAAAAAAGCGGAATTTGTGACCGAGTGCGGTATAGTTGCCCGACTCAAAACAAAGGAGGTCCCATGCGATTCAGGTCAATTTACCTGCTGCTGACCCTGCTCGCCCTCATTTTCCTGCCGCTTCAAACTGCGGCCGCCGCGCCCGCCGCGGATGTGGGGAACGACAAAGCCACCCTCGATTTCCCGAACACCGTCACCTTCTCGGCCAGCCTGCAAAGCGGCGCCGTCATTACCTCGGTCATGCTCGAATACGGCACCGAGCAGCAAACCTGCGGACAGGTGATTGCCAAAGCCTACCCGCAGTTCACTCCCGCCGCCAGCCTGGACGTGGAGTGGACTTGGGACATGCGCCAGAGCGGGTCCCTGCCGCCCGGGGCCGCCATCTGGTGGCGCTGGCATTTCACCGACCAGGCGGGCAACGAGACTGTCTCCGAGAAGAAGACCGTCACCTGGCTGGACGACGTCCACCCGTGGCAGACCATCAGCGCGGGCGACCTGCGCCTGCACTGGTACGGCTTCGAAACATCCTTTGCCCAAGACATGCTTGACGCGGGCGTGAGCGGGCTCGAATTCAACGCCACACAATCGGGCCTCAAGACCGAAGCGCCCATCGACCTGTACGTCTATGCCAACTACGACGATATGCGCGAAGCCATCCTCTACGAGCCTTCGTGGACGGGCGGCATGGCCTTCTCGGAACACAATATCGTCATCATGGGCACCTCCTCGGGCGCCGACACCAACTGGGACAAGACCACTGTCGTCCACGAGTTGACGCATGTGCTGGTTGGCCATCTCACCTTCTCCTGCCTGGGCGACGTGCCCACCTGGCTGAACGAAGGCCTGGCCGTCTATTCGGAAGGCGAGCTTGACCCGTCTTCCGCTGCCCAACTGGATGCGGCCATT
Organism: uncultured Anaerolineales bacterium; assembly: GCA_938008865.1. Classification (GTDB taxonomy): domain Bacteria; phylum Chloroflexota; class Anaerolineae; order Anaerolineales; family Villigracilaceae; genus JACPVF01. The sequence goes on along the minus strand of CALLJA010000107.1, from coordinate 3,709 downwards.
CGCAACGGCGACCTGCTCACGGTCCGCTCTTTGAGCGTGGGCTTCTCCGAGGTGGCCGATAAGGCCAGCCTGTCCTACAGCCAGTCGTACAGCATCGTCAAATTCCTGATCGAAACCTACGGCCAGGACAAGATGACCGACCTGCTCAAGGCGCTGCGCGACGGCTCCACCGTGGACGATGCCCTGCTTCGCATCTACGGCTTCGACGTGGATGGCCTGGAGGATGCCTGGCGCGCCGCCATCGGTGCGGACCCTCGGCCTGTCTCCGCGCAACCGACCGCCCAGCCCACCCCAACCGTCGTCCCGACCTATGCGCCCGTCTCGGGTGCGCCGCTGGCCGTAACGCCCACCCCCTACGCGGTGCCCACCTCATCCACTAGCGGGAATCCCAACCCACCCACTCTCTCGCCTTCGGGTCCCCCCATTGCGTTGACGGTGGCCCTGGTGTGCTTCTGCTGCGTCTTCGGCCTGCTGATCGGTGTGATCGTACTGGGTGTCGTCCTGGCCCAGCGCCGCAAAGGAGGAAATAATGTCCAATCTTAAGAAAATTGCGGCCCTCGCATTCAGCCTGATCCTGGTCGCGACCCTCGTCAGCGCGGGAACGGTACACGCCTCGGCCCAGGCCGATATTCCCCTCGACCAGGCATTGGTGCTCGAAGGCGGCGAGTCGACCAACCCGCGCGAGTACGATCCCGCCACCACGCACGGCTCGGGCAACAAACTCCTGTTCAGCGGGCTGGTCTCCTTCGACCCGCGTCTCAACCTGACGCCTGACCTGGCGGGGACCTGGGACGTGAGCGCTGACGGCACGGTCTACACCTTCCATCTGCGCCCGAACGCCGTCTTCCACGATGGCCGCCCCGTGACTGCGAGTGACTTTGTCTACTCGTGGGAGCGCGCCCTCAGCCCCGCCTTGGCCTCGGATACCGCCCTGACCTATCTCGGCGACATCCTCGGCGCGAAGGAAATGGCCGCGGGTCAGGCCGACCACGTCAGCGGACTGCGCGCCGTGGACGAGCACACGCTCGAAGTTACCATCGACGCGCCCAAGCCCTATTTTCTGCTCAAGCTGACCTACCCGACCGCCTTTGTTCTGGACCAATCCAACGTCGAATCGGGTTCGGAGTGGTACCGCCAGCCCAATGGAACGGGACCCTATACGCTGATCGAGTGGCGCAGTTTCGAGCGCATGGTCTACCAGGCCAACGCCGACTTCTACCTCGGCGCGCCATCTATCCCGTACGTGGTTGTCAACCTGTATTCAGGCGACAGCCAGCGCCTGTACGAGTCGGGCGAGGTGGATATCGCGGGCGTGTACTCCATCGAGCGCTTCACCGACCCGACCGAGCCGCTGCACAACGAACTGCTGACAGGCGTGAACCTGTGTACCAGTTACGTGGTCTTCGACAACACCCGCCCGCCCTTCGACGACGTCAATGTGCGCAAGGCCTTCAGCATGGCCTTTAACCGCCAGCAATACATCGACGTGGTCATGCGCGGACATGCGCTGCCCGCCATCGGTCTGTATCCGCCCGGCCTGCCCGGCTTCAACATCGCGCTCGAAGGCCTGCCTTACGATCCCGCTGCGGCGCGCGACCTGCTTAAACAATCCAAGTACGGCGAAAACCTGCCGCCCATCGTCTACACCAACGGCGGGCTTGGCAGTTATGTCAGCGCGGACGTGGCCGCCCTGGTGCAGATGTGGCAGCAAAACCTGGGTGTGACCATCACGGTCGAGAACATCGAGCCGAATTACTATCTCGAGTCGATCTATTCGGGCAACCACGGCCAGATCTTCGACGGCGGCTGGTGCGCCGACTACCCCGACCCCGAGAACTTCGCGGATGTGCTTTTCCACACGGGGTCGCTGCAAAATAACGGCGGTTACTCCAACCCCGCGCTGGATGCCCTCCTCGAACAGGCCCGCACCGAGCGCGACGTGACCCAGCGCATCGCACTCTACCAGCAGGCAGAGCAGATGATCGTGAACGACGCTCCCGTGCTGTTCACTGTGCATAGTCTGAGTTATCAACTGGTCAAACCCTACGTGAAGGGCTACGTCTTCACCCCTATCGACATTCCGATCGAACGATATATGTGGCTGGAAGGAAAATAATTTGGACTGTGGACCATGGACTGTGGACCGTGCAAAACGGTCTATCGTCCATGGTCTACGGTCTAGCTTCTACGACGACTTCCACTCTTGCGATCTCCCCGCCCAGGCTGGATACCGTCATCGTAAATGGCAGACTCGTCCCAGGCGGAATCTCGCCCCCCTCCCAGCGGCGGACTCCCACCACCTGACCCAACTCATCATACGCCGTCGCGGCCACCCAAACGGTCGCGGCGGCTTTTGATTCGGCGGGCAGGAAAATCTGTCCACTGACTTGGGCGCTGTGCCCGTTCCAATCCACCTGCACGAGGACGTTCTGCGCCGAGGCGGGCAGATAGCGCGCATCGTTTGCCTGGAGTTGAATGGCGGTCAGAATCTGCACCTGCGGCGTCATATCCGCGGGGAGGGGCGCGTTGAAGAAGACCGTCATCGGCAGGGAGGTGTTGGGCGGCAGGATGTTCAGGATCAACAAGGCAGGCTGGCTGGCGACTTGATTTCCGTTTGCATCAATCAACGTGACTTGCGCGCTGACGTTCTCCAGGGCGGTGGCCGAGTCGTTGTGGGCCAGCACGAAGCACCACATCCCGCCGTCCGTGCTGGGGTGACAGGCCGTCTGCTCCACGCGGAACGGGGCGGGCTGCGGCGTCGGTTCGCCCGAGGGATTCTCGGGGTCGCTGGGAATTTGGAGCACTTGTCCCACCGACATGCTGTTGGGTGAGATTTCAGGATTGGCGGCTTGCAGGTCGTTGATCGAGACGCCGAACTTGAGCGCGATACTGCCCAGCGTATCGCCCTGTTGCACAGTGTAGACAAACGGCGTGGGCGACGGCAGCGGCGCGGAAGCGGTCACCAGGCCCGAGGTCCAGGGTGCGGCTGGGGCGGGGGTGTGCGTTGAATAGGGGACAAGGGAGACGGGCGCGGGCGTGGAATCCGCCTGGGGGGCGCAGGCTGTCAGGAACAAGGCCAGCAGGAACAGAACACGCTTCATGCCGTGAAATAATTTTCTTCCACGTTCTGCCAGGTCTCTTCGGGCAGACGCATGTACTTCGTCAGCAGCGGATGGACGCGCGTCAGTTCCTCGTGGATGCGCTCGGCGATCTTGCGGATCGAGAAGTGCGCATTGGAGGCCGCGCGCAACTGGCAGAAGTGATAGGCCGAGCGCAGGTTGAACTCGGCCAGCACGCGTCGGTTAAATCCGTTGGGGACAACGTATTGCGCCACGTTCGGGTCGAAGGCGTGCAGGGCTTCGTAGGTCTGCGCGGCCTGGTCCATCGCGGCGCGGTAGCGATCCTCGAAGCCCGCTTCGGCGATGAGACGCGGCGTGGCGTAGCCGAGACGCGCCGTCAGCCGTTGCGGCGTCTGTGTCATCATGCGGTGACGTTTGAACTCGGCGTACGCGCCCTGGTCCATGACGAGGTCGAAGGTGTAGGTGGCGTATTCCAGTTCACGCAGCGGCTCGTCGAACTTGCCCAGCCGCCCGAGCAGCGAATCGGCCAATTGAGTCCGCTCCGCTACGGACAGCGATTTCACATGCGTCAGCGCATCTGCAAAGGACATTTCCCCGAAGCGATACAGCGCCGCGGCTAGAATCTTTTG
>CALLJA010000106.1 GCA_938008865.1 uncultured Anaerolineales bacterium | reverse complement strand
GTCGCCAATATCGACACGGCCAGGGGCCAGGTCTACAACATGGGCGGCGGCGTGGAAAACGTCCTGGCGGTGTGGACCGAGTTCGAGCCGCTGCTCGAACGCTTGCTCGGTAAAAAGATCGAGGTGGCCCGCGGCGACTGGCGTCCTGGCGACCAGCGCGTCTTCTATGCCGATTATCGCAAGGCCCAACGCGAACTCGACTGGAAGCCGCAGGTCAGCCTGGAGGAAGGCATCGAGCGGCTGTTCGAGTGGGTGAACGAAAACAAGAAACTGTTCTAGCGAGAGAGGTGGACCTGCTGCCAGGTCCACCTCTCTTTATTTTCATGTACAATTTAGCCTTGCGCGTTATGCTTGCACAACCGTCCTGAAAATGCCCACCCCCTTCACCCGCCGCGACTTCCTCAAACTGGCCAGCGCCCTGCCGCTCGGGTATCTTACCGCGCGCATGGCAAAGTCGCTCAACGGCGAGAAGAAGAATGTGCTGATCGTGGTCTTCGACGCCTGGTCGGCGCGTAACGTCTCGCTCTACGGCTATCCGCGCGAGACCACGCCCAACCTGGCGCGCCTCGCGGAGCGGGCCATTGTCTATCACAACCACCACGCGGGCGGAAATTTCACCACGCCAGGCACCGCGTCTCTGCTGACGGGAACCCTGCCCTGGTCGCACCGCGCCTTCGAACTGAATGCCACGGTTGCCCCATCCTTCGTGCAGAAAAATATCTTCCGTGCCTTCCCAGACCATCATCGCATGGCCTATACTCATAACTCCGTGGCCGACATTTTTCTCAAACAGTTCAGCGCCGACCTCGACGAGTGGATTCCCCGTCCCGAGTATTACCTCACCAGCGACGCCTACCTGACCCACCTGTTCGGCGGCGACGAGGACATTGCCGCCGTCAGTTGGGTGCGCATCATGAAGAAGGGCGACCAGGGCTATGCCTACTCGCTGTTCCTCTCGCGCCTGTACGAACTGCTTCACGCCCGCGACTTGGCCGAGGTGCAGGGACTCTTTCCGCGCGGCCTGCCCGTGGTCAACGGCGACAACTTCTTCATCCTCGAGCAAGCCATCGACGGGCTGGAGGCGCGCGCGGAGCAGGCTGCGTCGCCCTTCCTCGGCTATTTCCACTTCCTGCCGCCGCATCATCCGTATCATACCCACCGCGATTTCAATGGCTTCTTCAAAGGCGACGGCTTCACGACGCCCGAAAAGCCCGCCGACCTGTTCAGCGCGGATAATCCCTCGTCCGACCCGCTGACGGTGAATGTGACTTCCGAGTCGCTGCTTGACGACCGCCGCCATTACGACGAGTTCGTCCTCTACGCCGACCGCGAGTTTGGCCGCCTGTTCGACCTGCTCGACGCCTCGGGTATCCTCCAGAACACCTGGCTGGTGCTGACCTCCGATCACGGTGAGATGTTCGAGCGCGGCATCGTCGGCCATGCCACGCCCGTGCTGTACGAACCCGTCATCCATGTCCCGTTGATGATTTTCGAGCCAGGACGGGCAGAGCGGCTGGACATCCACACCCCGACCAGCGCCGCCGACCTGCTGCCGACCCTGCTGCACGTCACGGACCAACCCCCCGCGCCGTGGACCGAGGGCCTGGTCCTGCCGCCCTTTGCCGATCCCACCCCCGAGCGGACGGTGTATGCCGTCGACTCGCGTCATACTGGGCTGCGATCCCCGATCAAAGAGGGGACCCTCTCGCAGGTCAAGGGCCGCTACAAGTTGATGTACTTCTTCGGCTATCCCGAGTTGAAGGGCAGCGAGCGCGTCGAACTCTACGACCTCGAAGCCGATCCCGAGGAACTGACCGACCTCTCCGCTTCCCAGCCTGAGTTAACGAAACAGTTGCTGAGCGAACTCAAGGTCAAATTGGCCGAGGTCGATCAGCCGTACTTGTAGTGACGGGCGGCAGGGCGATTACTTTTGTACCAGCGTCCTGTCCCTGCGGCGGTTGTATAATCGCTGAACGTATGGACCTCTTGCAAGGATGAGGTCAAATTAAAAGGAACACTGTCTTGAGCCGATTCTTTGATCAACGTTATTCCAAACAGGGACTATGGTCCCTGTTTCTGATGTGCGCCTTTCCCCTGCACGCCTGGACGCTGGTGCTCGTCTTCCGTGACCTGTCGTGGATGTCGGAGCGCACCAATTTCTGGGATGCCGTTGGTGTGGCCGCGTATGCCCTGCTCTTTGCCTTCATCGAAAGCCTGGTCTGCTTCGTCATCCTGGCACTGCTCGGATTTCTGGTCTCGACCGCCTGGGACCAGTCGCGACGGCTGGCCCTGCTGACGATGCTCTTCCTGGTCCTCTCGCTATGGGCCATGCTCGGCCAGCTGTACTTCCTGACGGGTTTCCAGGTCCCATCCTGGCTGCTCGATTTCATGGTGCGCGACGGACATCCCGTGCGCATCATGTACGCCATCCTGCTGGCCGCTGTGACGCCCAGCCTGGCGCTGCCTGCCTGGTTTGCCCTGCGCTCACAAGGGTTTGCGAAGGCCGTCAACGCCCTGGTCGAGCGGCTGTCCCTGCTGACCTCTTTTTATCTGGTCTTTGATGTGGCAGGGCTGGTCCTGGTGCTCGTTCGTAATCTGTCGTAGGCTGCGATGAGTTCAAAATTCCACCGCCGCGATTTCCTGAAACTGGCTGGCGCCCTGCCCCTGGGGTACGCCGCCTCGCACATGACCCAGACGCTGGGCCTGCCGCCCCTGCTCCAGGGCGGGCAGAAGAACGTGCTTGTAATTGTCTTCGACGCCTTTTCGGCCTACAACATCCCGTTATATGGGTACGGACGCGAGACCACGCCCAACCTGGCCCGCCTGGCCGAGCATGCCATTGTGTATCACAACCATTTCTCGGCCAGTAATTTCACCACCTCGGGCACGGCTTCCTTGTTGACTGGCGTGCTGCCGTGGACACACCGCGCCCTGCAAGGCGGGGCAGAGGTTTCGCAGGATTTTGTGACCCGCAACCTCTTCAGCGCTTTCCAGGGTTACCACCGCATCACCTACACCCACAACGGCTGGGCCAACATCCTGCTCGAACAATTCCAGGCCGACCTTGAGGAATTGGTGCCGTGGAAGAGCCTGTTCCTGCGTTCCTACGATGGTTTCATCCACTCCCTGTTCCATAACGACGACGACGCCGCTTCCGTGGCCTGGACGCGCAACATGAACGTGTCTCAGGAGGGCTACTCGTACTCGCTGTTCTTCTCACACCTGTACGGCGTGCTTCAAAAGAACAGGTATGCCAGCCTGAAGGAAAGTTTCCCGCGCGGTCTTCCCTCCACGGGTGATATCGGCAGCGAGTTCATCCTTGAATCCGCCATTGACTGGACGGGCAACCGCCTGCCGCGCATCCCGCAGCCGTTCCTGGGCTATTTCCACTTCCTGCCGCCGCACGGACCCTACAACACACCCATCGATTACATCGGCCATTTCGAGAACGACGGCCTCAATCCCCTCGACAAACCGCAGGATGCGTTCACCGCGCGTGTTCCCTACAATGCCCTCACCAAACGCCGCGCCGAGTACGATGAGTTCATCCTCTACGTGGACCACGAATTGGGCCGCCTGTTCGGTCAGCTGGAGGCGGCGGGCCTGATGGGCAACACCCTCATCGTGCTGACCACCGACCACGGCGAGATGAACGAGCGCGGCATCAGCGGCCACAGCACCGACACGCTCTACCAGCCCGTCATCCGCATCCCGCTGGTGATCTTCGACCCCGACCAGCCCTCCCGTGTGGATATCCACACCCCCACCAGCGCCGTGGACCTGCTCCCAACCCTGCTGCATCGCACGGGACAGCCCATCCCCGACTGGGCCGAGGGCGTCGTCCTGCCCCCTTATGCGGAGCCAAGCCCCGGGCGGAGCCTGTACGCCGTCAAAGCCTCGAAGAGCAAGATGCGCGATCCACTTCGTCACGTTTCGGTGGCGCTCGTTCAGGACAATTACAAACTGGTGTATTACCTGGGTTACGAAAATCGCGGCGTGAGCCAGTTGTCACAGTTGTACGACATTCAGGCCGACCCCGAAGAGATGACTGATCTCTCCGCCTCGTTGAAGAATGTGTCGGCGCGCATGCTCGATGAAGTGAAAGCCAAACTGGACGAAGTGAACAAGCCGTACATCAAGTAAAATCATTGCATGGCTCACGAATTCATCTATTCCCGCAATGCCGTCTATGAAGCGCTGCGCACCGACCGCAGGCAGGCTTTCACGCTGCTGCTGGCCGAGGGTGCGCAGGAAAAAGGCCGCCTGACCGAGATCGTGGATCTGGCCCGCCGCCGCAAGGTTCGGGTGGAAAAGGCCCCGCGCGCCCGCCTCGACAAGATCCACCCGAACCACCAGGGCGTGGCGCTGGAAGTCGGTGCTTACCCCTACAGCGACGTGCTCGACATCCTCGAACTGGCGCGTCAGAGGAGTGAGCCGCCCTTCGTCCTGCTGCTCGATTCGCTCAATGACCCGCAGAACTTCGGCACTCTGCTGCGCACCGCCGAAGCCGTCGGCGTGCATGGCATCGTCTTGCCGCTGGCGCACAGCGTGGAAGTCACGCCCGCCGTGGTCAACGCCTCGTCAGGGGCGAGCGAGCATTTGCTCATCGCGCGCGCCAACCTGTCGCAGGTCATCGACGCACTCAAGGATGCTGAGGTCTGGGTCGTCGGTCTGGACCAGGCCGGGGCGGAGGTGGAGTCCAATTCTCGTCACCTGCGCGGCGCGCTCGGGCTGGTGGTCGGCTCGGAGGGCGAAGGCATCCGCCCGCTGGTCAAATCCAAATGTGACATCGTGCTCAAGCTGCCCATGCGCGGACAGATCGAATCGCTCAACGCGGCGGTGGCTGGCTCGGTGGCGTTGTATCTCGCCTATTTGAATCGCAAGTAGGGGCGGGGTCTCCCTGCCCTTTTATTGTCATCTTGTAGGGGCACAGCGAAACCTCGACAGGCTTGACGGTTTCGCACCTCGCTGTGTCCCGCCCGAACAACGGAGAATCCCATGCCTCAGGCAACCTATCATTTCCCGCGCGGATTTTTGTGGGGAAGCGCGACCGCGGCGCATCAAGTGGAAGGCAACAACACCAACAACCAATGGTGGCAGTGGGAACAGGCGGGCCACACCGACGGAACCTCGGGCCTGGCCGCCGATTGGTGGGGCGGACGCTGGCGCGAGGACTTCGACCGCGCCGCCGAGACGGGCCAGAATGCGCACCGCTTCTCGGTGGAGTGGAGCCGCATCCAGCCCACGCCCGACAAGTGGGACGAAGAGGCCCTCGAAAAATACCGCGCCATGCTGCGCGGACTGCGTGAACGCAACATGACCGCGCTGGTCAGCCTGCATCACTTCAGCGATCCGCTTTGGCTGGCTGAAAAGGGAGGCTGGGAAAACGCCGAGGTGGTGGCGCTGTTCGAAAAGTTCGTGCGCAAGACCGTCGATGCGCTCAAGGAATACGTCACGTTGTGGTGTACGATCAACGAGCC
>CALLJA010000105.1 GCA_938008865.1 uncultured Anaerolineales bacterium | reverse complement strand
CTGCTGGGCGACCTGCTCGGCCAGGTCATCTCGGAGCTGGAAGCGCCTGAGTTATTCGAGACCGAGGAACGCATCCGCGCGATGGCCAAGTCGCGGCGGGGCGGCGACTCGGTGGCCGCAGAACAACTTCAGGCGGAAGTATCCTCGCTGCAGAACGGCGACGCTCGCGTGGTGGCGGCTGCCTTCGCCGCCTACTTCGACCTGGTCAACCTGGCCGAGGAGCAGCAGCGCGTGCACCTGCTCCGTCAGCGGGAAGACGCCTTTTTCCCCGAGCCCATTCACGAGTCGATTGGCAAGGCAGTGGCGACGCTCAAAACAAACGGGATCAGCCCTGAGAAAATGTCCACGCTGTTGGAGAATCTGTCCATCGAACTGGTGCTGACGGCGCATCCCACCGAGGCGCGCCGCCGCACGGTTCTCTCCAAGACCGAACACATCGCCTCGCTGCTGCGCCAACTCAACGGCGACTCGCTCTCGCAGCGCGAACGCCAGGATGCGGTCTCCGCCCTGCGGGCCGCCATCTCCGCCCTGTGGCTGACCGACCGCTCGCGCGCCGAGAAACTGACTGTGGCCGATGAGGTGCGCACGGGCCTGTACTACGTCGACTCGTTCTTCTGGAACATCCTGCCCAGCCTGTACCGCGACCTCGAAGCCGCGCTCGAAACATATTACCCTGGGTTGAGACCCCCCGAGAACTGGCTGCGCCTGGCCTCGTGGATCGGCGGCGACCGCGACGGCAATCCCTTCGTCACCACCGCCGTCACCGCCGAGGCGTTGCGCCTGCATCGCGGCCTGGCCGTGGAGAATCATCGCCGCGCCTTTCAAGAGTTGGGACGCGCCTTGAGCGTGAGCGCCAGCCGCATCCCGCCGCCGCCCGCCCTGCTGGCGTGGATCGAGGCGCGCAGGCCCTTCCCACCGCATGTGGCCTACATCGAACAGCGCTATGCCAACGAACCCTATCGCCTGGTGCTGGCCCTGCTGGCCAACGACTTGGCCGAAGCCTCGCGTGACGACATGACCACCCATCTTTTGAGCCAGTATCCGCATCAGGCGCGGCTTGACACGAAACGACTGCTTGAATCGTTGCTACTGATTGCCTCGTCCATGCCGCCCAGCCTCGCGCAGGATGAGCTCAAGACCGTGATCTGCAAAATGCGCATCTTTGGACTGCACGCCGCGCGGCTTGACATTCGCGAGGACTCGGGACGACTGAACGCCGCCCTGGGCGAGATTCTGCGTGCGTTGAGAATCGAACTCGATTTCGAGAACCTGCCCGACGAGACCCGCGCCTCGCTGTTGATCCGCCTGTTGGCGAATCCCGCACCGCAGCTTTCCACTCACCCTGGCGTGACCTCGTCCGCCGCTGAGACCTGGTCGCTGTTCCAACTGATCGCGCGTGTGCAGGACATCTACGGCGATGAACTGCTTGGCCCGATCGTCATCTCGATGACCCACGCTGCCGCCGATGTGTTGACCGTGATGCTGTTGTCCAAATGGGCGGGCTGCAAGCGCATGCCTGCCATCGCGCCGCTCTTCGAGTCGATTCAAGACTTGCAGGACGCCTCAAAGATCCTGACCTTGCTGTTCGAGTCGTATTTGTACCGCGCTCACCTGGCCACGCATGGCGACGAGCAGATGGTGATGATCGGCTACTCCGACAGCAACAAGGACGGCGGCTACCTGATGGCGAACTGGTCGCTGTATCAGGCGCAGGAGGACATCACCCGCACCGCGCACGAGTATGGCATCAAGCTGACCATCTTCCACGGGCGCGGCGGGACGATTGCGCGCGGTGGCGGGCCAGCCAACCAGGCCATCCGCGCCCAGCCCGCAGGTAGCCTCAACGGCCGCTTCCGCGTCACCGAACAGGGAGAGATCATCGCCTCACGTTACGCTGACCCCGACCTGGCGCACCGCCATCTCGAGCAGATTGTCAATGCCGTACTCCTGGCATCCGCGCCGCACAACGAGGACCCCGTCCCAGCGAAATGGCGCGAGTCACTGCAATCCATGTCCGAGATCGGGCTGCGCACGTATCGCTCGCTGGTGTATGAGACTCCGTGCTTCATCCAGTTCTGGGAATCAGCCACCCCGCTCGATGAGATCAAGCGCTTGCAGATCGGCTCGCGGCCTGTCTCGCGCGCCAAGGCGGGCGCTGTCAATCAGATCCGCGCCATCCCGTGGGTCTTCTCGTGGATGCAAAGCCGCTTCAACCTGCCTGGCTGGTACAGCCTGGGCTCGGGCCTGGATTGCGCGCACAACGACCTGCCCATGCTGCAGGAGATGTACGACGGCTGGCCGTTCTTCAAGGCCTTGCTGGATAACACCGAACTGTCGCTGCTCAAAGCTGACATGGACATCTCCGCCCTGTACGTGAGCCTGGTCCCCGATAAAAAACTGGCGGATGGAATCTTCAACTCCATCCGCGCCGAATACGAACGCACCCGCGATTGCGTGCTGAGCATCACGCGCCATGCCGCCCTGCTCGAAACGGAACCTGTCACCCGTCAGGCGATCCAACTCCGCAACCCCTACGTCGACCCGTTGAACTACATCCAGGTCGAGACCCTGCGCCGCCTGCGTTCCCTGCCCGACCCCGACGGCGCGGAAGCCAGGCCCCTGCGCGAGATCATGGCACTGACCATCAACGGCATCGCGGCTGGCTTGAGGAATACGGGTTGACCGTCATTACGAGGGCGGTGCTCTTCCGCCCGAAGCAATCTCTGATTCATGGGGAGATTGCTTCGTCGTCGCTACGCTCCTCCTCGCAATGACGAAATTATCCGATGATCTCCCAGCCGCGCTCCAGCGCGACCGCCTTCAACTTCTGATCGGGATAGACCGCCACGGGATGCTCGGCATGTTCGAGCAGTGGGATGTCCATCCACGTGTCGCCGTAGGCGTAGTCCACGCGCGAGACGCCCAGTTTGGCGAGGATCTGCTCCAGCTTCTTCTCGTCGGCCACCAGGCCGCCCGTCATGCGCAGGCGTCCATCCCTGATCTCCACGGGCGTCCCGCTGACCTGGGCCCCGATGCGCCGCGCGAACGGCTCGATGAACGGCTCGACCACGCTGCTGGCGATGTAGACCTGCGCGCCCGCCTCGCG
>CALLJA010000104.1 GCA_938008865.1 uncultured Anaerolineales bacterium | reverse complement strand
TTCAGATGCGGCTTGCTGCGATCAAATTTTGCCTTCGCCATGTTTCGTTCTCCTTTTTCTGACAAATACTTGAGTCAGCATCTGAGCCCACGATGGGAATTGAACCCATGACCTCGTTCTTACCAAGAACGCGCTCTGCCGACTGAGCTACGTGGGCTTGACGTGCTGCGTGACGGACAATTCAGTCACGAGTGGGCGGTGGAGGATTCGAACCTTCGAAGTCTTCTGACAACTGATTTACAGTCAGTCCCCTTTGGCCACTTGGGTAACCGCCCGGGGTAAATTATTTTTCTAGTAGCTAGTCTACTAGTCGCTTCGCCGCTCAGATGGGAGAGGCGAACCGACCAACAACCTAACTGGAGCCGACGACGAGAATCGAACTCGTAACCGCCCGCTTACAAGGCGGGTGCTCTGCCGATTGAGCTACGTCGGCGATTAAGCGTGCGGATTATACCAAAGCACACAAGCAACCGCAAGGTTTCGGCAATTAAATTGCTCCCAAACAGATAGGAGCGCGGGTCGAAAGTTTATCAGGGAATAGGGGGAGAGTCAACCCTTTGGATAAAAAAGACGCAAATCTTGAGCCAGAATTCGCAGGAGAATGGTCCGATTTTTTAAGGTCAGACCACTAGACAAAGGGTTCTCTTTTCAGTAAAATAGAACAAACGTTCTATATCAAAAGACGGAACGCTTAGCGTGCCGCCATGGCGGATGACGCGGAAAAATGGTGAAACAGTGGATGACATGATCCGAAAAGAACTGGTGATGGAAGCTCTGGCAGAACTGGCGCCCGAGATCGAGGCGGCCTATTTTGCAGAGAAGGCCAGCCTGCCCACCCGCACGAGGCCGTCCACTCCCCGGTTGGGAGCCGTGCTGGACGGTTACCTGCCACTGCCGCGCGAGGCGCTGTTCCTGGGTGTGGCGGCAGACCGGCTGCCGGTCCTGTTGAACTTGTCGGACCCGGTCCCGGGCCCGATCTTGATCGGTGGGGATGGCGGGAGCGGGAAGACGCATTTCCTGCGGGTCATCGCCCACGGCGTGGACCAGACCCACGATCCCCGCTCGGTGCAGTATGGGGTCGTGACGGCCCGCCCAGACGAATGGCAGGACCTGGCGGGTTCGCCCAATTGCGTGGATGTGTTCCCGTCGTATCGGAATGACGCGGATGGTTTCGTGGCGTCGCTGACGGATTGGGCGCACGCCAACCGCAGGGACCGCCAGGCTGTGCTGCTGTTGATTGACGATCTGACGGTCTTTGCAGATATGGACTTCGAGACGCGCCAGAACCTGCGCTGGCTGTTACTGCGTGGACCATCGCGCCGCGTCTGGCCGATTGCGACACTAGACCCACGTAAATTGGAGGCGGCGCTCCCCTGGCTGGACCTCTTCCATACGCGGCTGTTTGGGGCCGCGGCGCACTCGCCTGAAATGGCGCGCATCTGCGGCGGAGGCCTGGACCAACTCGATGCGCTCACACCCGGCAGCGATTTTATGATGCGCGAAGGCGGTAGCTGGCTGAAGTTTTGGTTGCCTTCCATCGAAGAGGAGTGAATATGAACACTGGGCTGATGTGGTTCGACAACGACCCGCACTCGACGCTGGCAGCCAAGATTGGCAAGGCCAGCGAGTACTTCCAGCGGAAGTTTGGACGGCTGCCCGAATTATGCCTGGTCAACCCTTCCATGCTGGGCGGTGAGCTGGACGATAGCTGCCCAGGGCAGGAACACATCACTGTCCGCGCGTATCGGCCGGTGCTGCCCGGTCACTTTTGGATCGGGGTTGAAGAACAGAATCTGTAGGGCCTGCGTTCTGCCGAATCCAAAACACCGCCCGCGGAACTGGCCTGCGGGCGGTGTCGATTCTTTTGCAGCTTTTCACGAGCCAAGCGCGACCACAAATGCGATAGCAAACTGCCGCTCATGGCTCAGGCTGATGGACCAGGTTTCCAGACCCTGTTCGCGGGCCAGGCGTTGGGCCCCGCCACTCAGGGCCAGACTGGGCGCTTTCAGGTCATCGCTGGTGACCTCGATATCGCGCCAGCCAATCTCTCCGATCCCCCGCCCTAGGGCTTTGGCAACCGCCTCCTTGGCTGCGAAACGCGCTGCCAGAGATTCAGCCCGTCCGTGACAAACAGTCAGTTCGGTAGGCGTGAAGATACGGCTCAGAAAACGCTCGCCGTGACGTTCTATGGCGGCCTCGATACGCTTGATCTCGACCAGGTCGACGCCCGAAGCTAACCGCATGGTCATGGACCTGCCACCGAGATGCCCAGGCGCTCTGGATCGATGTACTTGCGAGTCGCCTGCAAGACATCACGCGGCGTAACACGGCGGATCATATCTGCGTACTGACGGTAGTAATCCAGGCCGAGTTCGTACCGTTCGATATTGAGCAAGGCATTGGTCACGCCGCCATTCGACTCGAGCGAAAGCGGCAGGCGGCCGATGAAATTGGCCTGGCTGTCGGCTAATTCAGATTTGGTGACTCCCTTCGCCACGAATCGCTCCAATTCTCTCTTGACCAGATCGATGGTTTTCTTGACGTTCGACGGGTTAACGCCCGCGCTGACGGTCCACGCACCGGGGCCGACCCCCGCGCTCAAGTTGGAGTAGGCATAGTAGGCCAGGCCCGATTTCTCGCGGACCACATCGCCGATACGGCCCATCATGCCAAACTGGCCGAGCACCGAATTCCCCAGCGACGCTGCAACGTACTCAGGGTCCTTGCGATATATGCCGGCCGTCCCGATCACCACATCGGACTGGGACTTGCCCGGGATCTTGTAATGCCGCTGGACAGTCTTGGTGATCAGCTTGTGCGGCGGCAGGGACGGCATGTCTTTTTGATCGGGAGCACGCCAGCCGCCCAGGATTCGCTCGACGGCGTCGGCGGCTTTTTCGGGGTCGATTCCGCCCACGACCGCCAGGACCAGGCCGCGGGGTCCGAAATAGGATTGATGGAACGCGAACAAATCCTCGCGGGTGATGGCGCGGACGGTTTCCGGCCAACCGTCGCCAGGCAGGCTGTAGGGATGCCCGGCATACATGATCTGGTCAAAGGTCATGTCGGCCATGTCAGACGTATCCTGTGCGCGCAGGGACAGGCCTGTGAGCAGCTGCGCCCGCAACCGCTCGACGGCATCAGCGGGGAAGATGGGCGCGCGCAAGGTTTCGGAAAAGAGTTTGAGCAGCAGGGGTAGGTCTTCGGCCAAGGAACGTCCGCCAAAACTGGTGGTGTGCGTGCCCGAATCATAGCCGAAGGATGCGCCAACCGATTCGAGCTGGTTGTAGATCTGGTCGAAGTTGTGCTTTTGGGTGCCGCGCATAAGAGCCGAGGCCACGAAGTCGGCCAGGCCGAGTTTTTCTTCAGTCTCAGCCAGCGCGCCCGCCGGGAAATATCCACTGACGGTGACGGCAGCCGAGTTGAAGTTGGGGCGCGCAAGGACGACGATGCCATTGGGAAGAACGCGTCGGTAAATGTCGTCTGCGCCGGGCAGGGCATGCAAGCGTTTCTTGCGGGTCATTACGCCTCCCCTGTGGGCAGGAACGTACCCACGATACGGCTTTGCGGACGAAGATATTCGCGCGCCACGCGCTGCACATCGCGGGGTGTAACGCGCTCCAGGTTATCCATATAATTCAGGAACCAGCCGTAATCCGCAAACATTTCAGCAAAGCCCAGCCAAAAGGCCTGGTTGGTGATGTTCTCGCTGCCATAAGCAAAGATGGCGCGCGCCTGTTTGACGGCCCGCGCGATCTCCTGCCGGGAAACGCGCCCGGTCTGGATGCGTTCGATCTCGGCATCGAGAGCGGTCAGCACCTCCGCGGGAGTGCGCTCGGGGTGGACGGTAAGCGTGAAGTAATACAGGAACGGGTCGATGGTGGCGCTGGCCCCGCCCGAGACACTGACCGCTAGTTCCTTATCCACCAAGGCGCGGTACAGACGGGAAGTCTTGTTCGAGATGCCGCCGCCAAACATATTCAGGCTGGATGGCCCCGCCAACAGGCTGTCGAGCACGGTGAGCGGGAAGAAATCGGGATGGGTGGCGGATGGGAAGCGGTAGCCGACCTGGACGTAGGCCGTCTCGCCCGGGCCCTCGACCGTCACCCGTATCTCCCCGCGCTGAGACGGCTCGGGCCGCGCCAACCGTGGCGGGACAGGTCCCACGGGGATCGGCTCGAATAACTCGCGGATACGCGCCAACATGGCCTTGGTCTCGAAGTCGCCCGCCACGGTCAACACGGCGTTGTTCGGGACGTAGTACGTGCGGTAATGTGCGTACAGCATGTCGCGCGTAATCGTGCGCAGGTCAGCCATGTCGCCGATGACCTCGTGATGGTACGAGTGCACACGGAAGGCCGCCTGCTGGAGGGCCTCGCCCAACTGGAAGAGCGGCTCGTTCTCGCTGCCCTCGCGTTCCGAGATGATGACCATCCGCTCTGAGGCCACATCCTTTTCGTCGAAGAGGCTGTTGGTCATACGGTCGGCTTCGAGGCTGAGGGCCAGGTCGAAGCGGTCGGAGGGCATGGTCTCGTAATAGGTGGTCCAGTCGAGGAAGGTCATGGCGTTCCAGATGCCGCCCTCGCGCGAAATGGCGCGGTCGAGCACCGTGCCGGGGTAGCGGGGCGTGCCCTTGAACTGCATGTGCTCGGTCCAGTGCGAGAGGCCTGTGCGCCCGCTGACCTCGTCGCGCGAGCCGACGCGGTACCACATCCACGATGAGACCAGCGGCGCAGTGTGGATCTCCTTGAGCAGCACCTTCAGCCCATTCGAGAGCGTCACTTGCCGGGGTTTGTCAGCCATGTACCTCCAAAGTGGAACATCAGGAAAGGAAGAAGAGCGGGCAGGCTGCTACCTGCACACCGGGTTGCCATCCAAGTCGAGGGTGGCGGGTTCGAGGATACACAGGAACGGCCTGACCACGGCCTGCAAACCCGCGAACGGATCCTGCAACTCCGTCTGCGCAAGCGGGATATTGACGGGCACATCCAGATGGACGGGAACCGCGCCCTGGACCGGGACGGTGAAATTCAAGGCCACTTCGAGTACCGTACCCGAGGGCAGGACCACCTGGGCGGGCGCGTCGATGTTGAGGGTGGCGGTGTTGATGCGCACGCGCGCGTTGGCGATGGTCGTGTCGGAGGCAAGGGTGATCTGGGTGGTCTTCTGGATCGGCACCGTAAGATCAAGGGGAATCTGCGCATCCACTGGGATGTTGGTCAGGATGCTGGCGCGTTCCATCTTCTGGAAATTGGTGTACAGGCCCGAGAGGATCATCAGGTCCTTGTTATCGCTGAGCGCCTTCAGGCTGTTGAGCGACAAGCCCAAATAAACCACGACGCCCAGCAGGATGCCGTTGACCAGCAGAGACATGATGCCCGTGATGGTCCAAAAGGCGCGGAAGGTGCGCTCAACGCGCGAGGCGGCGGCGCGCGGTGGGCGCGACTCGCCTTGCACAGGGGCAGTTTCGGGACGCGGAGCGGCGGGCGCGGGCTGGGAAAGGTCCCGGTCCACGGGGCCAGGCTGGGGCTGCGATCTCCTGGGCAGGCGTGTCAGCGGAGATTCGTCCGCGGCGGGAGTCTCATCCTCCCCACTGGCAAGAATCGATCTCATACGCGAACCCGGGTTATTTTTTGGGTCAATGGTCATTATGGCCTCCGTGAAGTAAACGTGCTTAATCTTAGCATAGTTATGCAGAAAGGCGCCCTTTCAGGTTCTCATCAAATTCTCAACGAACGGCAGTATCCTGAAAAAGATTTCTGCGACAGGTTGAGTGGCGGGCTGCGGGCAGGCCAACTTGTCTGGTTTAATGTTTTTGACTATAATCGCACCGTTTTGGTCTGAATTGCATTCAAGGAGGAAGAGTGAGTTCTCAGTATCTGGTAGCCGTGGTGGGCGCTGGCCCAGCCGGTCTTTTTGGTGCGCGTGAATTAGCCAACCTGGGCGCGCGCGTGGTCCTGTTCAACCGCGACCTGAAGCCTGGCGGTCTGGCCGAATATGGCATTTACCCAAACAAGCACACCATGAAGGAGGGACTGCGTCGGCAGTTTCGCGGTGTGCTCGATAACCCGAACATCGATTACTTCGGCAACGTGACCGTCGGCGCCCAGGGCGACTTGAGCCTCGACGAACTGCGCGCGCTGGGCTTCGACGCCGTCCTCGTGACGGCGGGCGCGCAGGGAACCAAATGGCTAGGCCTGCCGGGCGAAGATCTGGAAGGCGTGTATCACGCCAAGGATGTGGTCTATTCCTATAACAAGCTGCCGCCCTTCTCGCAGAAGCAGTTCCGCTTTGGGAGGCGCTGCGCCATCGTCGGCGCGGGCAACGTGATGGTGGACATCGCGCATTTCCTGATCCACGAGCAGAAAGTGGAGGAGGTCATTGCCGTCGTGCGCCGCGGCCCCGCCGAGGTCAAGTTCGACAAGAAGGAAATGGAACACGTCATCGCCAACCTGGACCTCTCCGCATTGGATGAGGAACTGGCCCGCTCGACGCCGGTCATGCAGGCGGTCGGTCAGGACCCCGCGGCGGCTCGCGCCTCGATTTTGGAGGCCCTGCCGAAGGCGGATCCCAAGACCTCCGAGACGAAGTTCCGCTTCGAATTTCTGGCGTCACCCGTGCAGATGCTGGGTCAGGACGGGGCGCTGACCCAGCTCGAAGTCGAGGATAACACCCTCGCGCTCAAGGACGGCGAGACCAAAGCCCGCGGTACGGGCGTCAAGCGCTGCATCGATGTGGAGACGGTCATCTTCGCCATCGGCGACAAGGTGGACGACTCTTTCGGCCTGCCGGTCGCGTGGAACGAGTTCGTCAAGAGCCAGGAACCCCGATTCCCCGTGGACGGCATCTCGT
>CALLJA010000103.1 GCA_938008865.1 uncultured Anaerolineales bacterium | reverse complement strand
CTTGACCTTGGTCTGCGACTCGAACTGCGGGCCCGGGTGCTTGACCGAGACGATGGCCGTCAGGCCTTCGCGCGTGTCATCGCCCGAGAAGTTCGGGTCCGAGTCTTTGAGCAGACCGTTCTTGCGCGCGTAATCGTTGATGACGCGCGTCAGCGATGAGCGCAGGCCCGTCAGGTGCGTGCCGCCGTCGATGGTGTTGATGGTATTGGCGAAGGAGTAGACCGACTCGGTGTAGGCGTCGGTGTACTGGATGGCGGCCTCGATGCCGATGTTCTCCACTTCTTTTTCAACGTACACCACGGGATGCAGGTTCTCGCGGTTGCGGTTGAGGTAACGCACAAAGGACGTGATGCCGCCCTCGAAGTAGAAGGTCATCTCACGCTCGGCACGTTCGTCCACGAAGCGGATGGTCACGCCGCGGGTCACGAAGGCCATTTCGCGAAAGCGCTGCACCAGCGTGTCGAAGCGGTAGTCGAAATCCTCGACAAAGATTTGCTTGTCGAATTTGAACATCTGCTTCGTGCCGGTCTCGCCCTTGTCCGCCTTACCGATCATCTGGATGGAGCCTTGTGGAATGCCGCGCTTGTAGTTCTGCTGCCAGACCTTGCCGTCGCGGCGGACCTCGGTGGTCATCCATTCCGAGAGCGCGTTGACCGCGCTGACGCCCACGCCGTGCAAACCGCCCGAGACCTTGTACCCGCCGCCGCCGAATTTGCCGCCCGCGCCGATGACCGTCATAACCACGTCGAGGGTCTCCATCGGCCTGCCGTTGGCGTCCTTCTTGGTGGGGTGCGGGCCGACCGGGATGCCGCGTCCGTTGTCCTGGATGGTGACGCTGCTGTCGGGGTGGATGGTTATGTCGATGCGGGTGCATACCCCGGCCAGCGCCTCGTCGATGGCGTTGTCCACCACTTCGTAGACCAGGTGATGCAGCGCCTTGATGTCGGTGCCGCCCACATACATGCCCGGGCGGCGGCGGACGTGCTCGATGCCTTCGAGCGCCTGGATGGAACTAACGTCATAATTCGTGGTTTGGTCAGACACAAATACCTCCGATAATTCACCGCCCGTTCATCGTGTGATGGACGCGCGGCGGTTGCTCAATTGCGTTGCAGGGGGACGGCGCCGGTCTTCAATCGCTCGGTAACGATCTGCAGCCAGGTATTGGCCTCGCGATAGTAGATGAAGCTGGCAGCCAGCAGGGACGTGGTGATAAAAGCGTGGCCGAGGATGCCCACCAGCAGCATCCACGAATTGGACGGCGGGACGCTCCATAAATAGTTCAGGCCCATGCCGAGGATCAGCGCAAGCAACACAAAACTGCCGCTATGCGGCAGGGTGAGGCGCGCCATACGCAGTCCGCTGAAGATGGAAGAGAACATATCTTGGCTATAGATGAAGATGCCATGCCCCGCGAAGAAGAGCGGCACCACCAGCCACATCGACATGAAACCGAGCATTAGGAAGAGGCCCTGTCCGAGCACGGGGCTAATCACGAACAGCACAAACAGCAAGAAAAGCAGCGGCGCCCCGACCGCCAGGATCAGTATGGCGAACAGAATCGACAGTGTGAACGACTGCCCCAGCGTCGAGAGGCGCACTTTCTGTCCGGGCGCGGCGCACACCGACGCTACCCAGCGGAAGTAGACCGCGCCGCCCAGCCAGCCTGCCACCGTTAGCAGGATAATCCAGCCCACCACACCCTCGGGCGACGTTACCTGGATCAGACGCGGCAGGCCGTAGGGCGTATCGAGCGGCTGCGCCCCCTGGATCAGGCTCGAAATTCCGATGGGAAAGGTGCGCAGCACAGCCAGCAGGTTGAAGCGGTCTAGGGCCTCTGCATAGACACCGACCACGCGCTCTAGGTCCGAGGCGGGGGTCTTGGTGGCCTCGGCAAATTGGCGGAAATAGTCCAGCGCTGGCAGGAACGCGCTTTTCACGCTCAGGCGTGGTCCCAGCCAAAGTAGCAGATCGAGCGCCAACGGCAGTAGAATCACTGCCAAGTGGTTGGCGATGGTGTCGAACCCTGCTTTGATTGTGCCGATCACGCTGGGGGGCGGGGGTAAGGTTTCGG
>CALLJA010000102.1 GCA_938008865.1 uncultured Anaerolineales bacterium | reverse complement strand
GGGAAGCCCGTGTCGTTGGTGTAAATTTCCATGTTGTCGGGTTCCACAGCGTCGAAGCCTTTGGACTTGCACAGGTCGAGACGAGCCAACATGATGGGCGCCAGCAGGTCGATGCGACGGATGTCGAGCCACTTCTCGCCGGGCCAGCCGTCGTAGTCCTTGCCGAGCACTTCAGCGGGGAACTGGTCTTTGTCGGGACGCCAGTCTTCGAAGGAGCCGACGCTCATGTAGCAGATGACCTTGCGGCCCTGGGCGTGGAGTTCGTCGATGATGGCCTGGTCCACGTACAGGTCAATGTCGTAGACTTCGGCCTGGACGGCGGTGTCGATGTCGAGGTCGCCGATCTGCCACTGCCAGGTGAGTCCAACCGTGGGATGCCACCAGGTTGTTGCAGGTTGCAGGTTGGAAGGTTGTAAGGTTGAAGGCATAAGAGTTGAGTCTTTCGTCGAAACGGAGTCAGGCAGCGGGGTCGATGCGGTGGGTGTGCATCCTAAAAGGAAAGAGGAAAGAAGAAAGAGGAGCGTGAGCCTAGACCACATGATGTTTGAACTGCGGCAGGTAGTCTTTGTGCTGGGCAAACAACTCGTTGGTCATCTGCCTGATCTCGGCCAGCGACAGCACGGCGGAGGTCAGCGGGTCGTGGCAGATAGCGCGATAGATGGCGGTCGGGTCGCCCGTCAGCGAGCCTTGAATGGCGAGTTCCTCGATGCCGCTCGAAAGCTGGGTGAGCAGTGCGCACTCGGCAGGCAGCGCGCCGACGTGGATGGGATGGAAGCCCGCGCGGTCGACAACCACGGGCACCTCGACGCAGGCATCTTCGGGCAGGTTGGTGATGAGATGCGTGTTGCGCACGTTGCCGTTGAACTTGAACATCTCGCCGCCGCGCAACGCGTTGATGATGTAGGCGGCATACTCGTGCTCGCGCTGCAAGTCCTGCTCGGTCAGCGGCTGGGCCAGGCGTTCCTTGACCTGATCCTGCCAGGTGGCTTCGTTGTGCTGATATTCCTTGAGGATATAGGCATACTCGCCAGGATTCCAGTTGGTGCCGTGCGTGCAGTATTTTTCGATCAGGTCGGGGCGCTTGCGGAACCACGGGTTGTACTCGGAGTTGTGGCCGCTGCTCTCGGTGACGTATTTGCCGATGGCCAGATACATCTCGTTGCGGACAGGCTCCGCGTTGTAAATCTCGGCCCGCTCGCAGATGGCTTTGTGGATCAGGGGATAGGCATCCACGCCGTTCCACTTGTATTCGAGGTACCAGGCTTGATGGTTGATGCCCGCGCAGACATAATCGATGTCTTCGTATTTTGCGCCGATCCATTCGGCCAGCATCATGGCCGTGCCCTGCACGGAGTGGCACAGGCCCGTGGTGGTGATGAAGGACTGCTTCTGAATGGCCGAGACCAGCATGGCCATCGGGTTGGTATAGTTGAGCAGCACGGCGTTCGGGCAATATTTTTCCATGTCGCGCACGATGTCCATCATGGGGTTGATGGTGCGCAGGAAGCGAAAGATGCCGCTCGGCCCGCGCGTGTCGCCCACGTTGATGTCCACGCCGTATTTCTTGGGGATCTCGATATCGTGACGCCAGACTTCGGTGGAACCCGCCAGGATGGTAGTCAGGACCACGTCCGCGCCTTTGAGTGCCTCCGCGCGATCGAGCGTCGCCTCCACTTTGGCTGGGCGCCCGCCCGCCTCGATCAATTTCTCCACGCCGCGCCTGGCCCATGCGAGGCGCTCGGGGTGGATGTCCATCAACGAAATGGTGGCATCTTCCAGCAGCGGGAAGGTCAGGATATCGCGCACGAGTTCGCCTGTGAATCCCAGGCTGCCTGCGCCGATGAAGGTAATCTTGGTCATGGGTTGTCTCCTTGTTTATGTCATTGCGAGGGCTGTTGGTCGAGTAGGCGGTGTTCGCCCGCCGTATCGAGACCCAGCCCGAAGCAATCTCCTGTTTATTGCGAGGTTGCCGTGTCGCAATAATTTTGGAATCTGTGAGTTGCTGAACTTCATTTTATTTGATATGAAGCACTCTAACTACCTGACAGTTTGGTTTGCAGATACTCCGGTGGTCGAGTAGGCGGTGTTCGTCCGCCGTATCGAGACCACCAGGAAATAAAAATGATTCAAATTCGTGGTAAATGTGGTCTCGATACGCCCCTCGAAGAACACTCGGGGCTACTCGACCACCTTCAGATTCGAAAATGTCAGATGAGCAGGAAAAACTTATTACTAGATGTAAAGGACCTATTTCTTGATGTTAAGTACTTATTATTCGATGTGAGAAGCCTCTTGCTTGATGTGAAGCGCCTCTTACTTGATATGAGGAACCTCTTACTCGATGTAAAGAGCCTCCTACTCGATGTGAGAAGCCTCTTACTTGATGCGAAGCACCTCTTACTCGATGTGAGGAGCCTCTTACTTGATATGAGGAGCCTATTACTCGATGTGATGGGCCTCTTACTTGATGCAAAGAATCTCTTTCTCGATGTGAGGAGCCTCTTACCTGATGCGAAGAACCTCTTACTCGATATAAGGAACATTATACAAAACGACAAGTTCCTATCTCTCTCTCCCCGTGTGGGAGAGGGCTGGGGTGAGGGCTATCTCTTCACACCGCTCAGCGCAATGCCTTCGATGAACTGCTTCTGGGCGATGAAGAAGATGATCAGCAGCGGCAGGATGGACAGGAATGCGCCCGCCATCAACACGGTGAATTTGCCGCCGAGCTGTAATTGCTGTTGGAAGAAAGCCAGGCCGACCGTCAGCGTGGTCTGCTGCATGTCGGTGGGCAGGTACACGAGCGGATGCAGCAGGTCGTTCCAGGCATCCTTGAAGACGAAGATCGCCAGCGCCGCCACCGCAGGCTTGGAGAGCGGCAGGTAGATGCGCCAGAAAATGTCGAAGAGCGAGGCGCCGTCCATGCGGGCGGCATCCACCAGGTCACGCGGGATGGTGAGGAAATATTGCCGCAGCAGGAAGGTGCCGAAGGCTCCGCCCCAGAAGGCGGGCAGGATCAACGGCCACTGTGTGCCGATCAGGTGCATGTACTTGAAAATGATGAAGTTCGGGATGAGCGAGACCTGCGGGGGAATCATCATCGTAGCCAGCAGCAGAGCGAACAGCAGGTTGCGTCCCTTGAACTTGACCACGGCGAACACGAAAGCCGCCATCGCGCAGGTCAGGATCTGACCGATGACGGTCAGGATCGAGATCTTGAAGCTGTTGTACACCAGCGCGAGAAAGGCATTATTGGGCAGGACCCGAAACAGGTCCGCGTAGTTCTGGAACACGAGCGGGTCAGGGATGAGGTTGCGCGAGTATTGCTGGGCAGGCTCGCGGAACGAGACCGAGATCATCCACACGAACGGGAGCAGCATGGTCAGCGCGCCAATGCCCAACACGAGATAAGCCAGCGTATCGAGGACGGTCTTTTGCAGCGATTTGGTCATGGCAGCACCTATTCGTAAACCACGTAACGGCGTTCCCACCAGAACATCACGCCCATAAAGACCGCCACCAGCAGCGCCAGTTGAATGGCCTGCGCGCTGGCATCGCCCATGCGGAAGAAGTGGAAGGCGTTGCGGTAGATCGAGAAGACCGCCACGGGCACCGAACTGTCGCCGCCGCTGCGACGGGTGAGCATGTAAATGTAATCGTAGGCCTGGAAGGCGTTGATGGCGGCGATCAGGGTCTGGAAGAAAATGCTGGGCGTCACCAGCGGGACCGTCACGCGCAGGAATTGCTGGAAGCCGCTCGCGCCGTCGAGTTCGGCCGCCTCGTAATAATCGCGCGGAATGGCGGTCAGCCCCGCCAGGAAGATGATCATGCCCTCGCCGATCGCGCCCCACACGTTGACGATCACCACCGACAGCATGGCGTTGTTCGTACACAACCAGCAGACGGGCGACAGCCCCACCGACTCGAGCATGAAGTTCAGGATGCCCGTGTCCCTGCCGTAGATCATGTTCCAGACCAGGGCCGTGGCCACCGCCGACGTGACCGTGGGCAGGAAGTAGACCGTGCGGAAGACGCCCACGCCGCGGATCTTGCGGTTGAGCAGCACCGCCAGCAGCAGGGAGATGATGACCACGCTTGGGACGTACATGGCTGAGAACTTCAACGTGTTGGAGAATGCCTCCATGTAGGATTCATTCTGAAACAATTGAACGTAATTGGAAATCCCAGCCCAGGTGGGCGTACCGATCAGGTCCCAATCGAAGAAGCTCAACGTCAACGTGGCAAGCAGGGACCCGATGGTGCCAAAGGCCAGACCAATGATGGTCGGCACCAGCATCACCCATAACCAGAGTTTTTCACGTCCAAGCGGTTTGAGACCGTATTCCATGAGCATTCCTTGCCAGCCCTGACAGGCTCAGATGAACCTGTCAGGGCCATATGGGTTACTTGTTGTTCGCCAGGACCTCGTCCGCAGACTTGACCACTTCGTCGAGCGTGGCGTTCAGTTCGGCTTCACCGTCCCAGACGGGGATCAACCCGTCGCCGACGACGCCCGCCCACTCCTCATAGCCCTTGAAGACGGGCTTCATGTGCGCGAAGGCCAGCGAGTCGAGGAAGACCTTCTGGTCGAAACCGCCAGCCTGCTTGAGGTAGGCATCGCTCTCCGCCACGGACTTCAGCACAGGGATGGAAAATCC
This sequence comes from uncultured Anaerolineales bacterium, assembly GCA_938008865.1. Lineage (GTDB taxonomy): Bacteria > Chloroflexota > Anaerolineae > Anaerolineales > Villigracilaceae > JACPVF01. Next base: position 5,232 of record CALLJA010000102.1, on the reverse strand, counting down.
CAACTCGGCCAGGCGCTTCTGCCCCGCTTCGCTCAACGCGAATTTGATGAAGGCAAAAGCCGCGTCGTGATTCTTGGAATCCTTCGAGACGACAAAGCCCGCGCTGTTGACACTGGTGGCCGCTCCCTGCGGTCCCTTCGGCATGGGCGCCACGCCAAAGTTGATGTTCGAGGCCACGTAGCCAGGCACCGCCCAGTGACCGATGGTGGTCATGGCCGCCTGTCCCGACTGGAACAGGTCGCCGCCATATTCGCCCGCCGTGGCAGGCGTGGGCATGACGCCTTCCTTGTAGAGCGTGTCGATGTAGGCCCAGGCGTCACGCGCGCCGCCCTCAGCGATCAGCGTCTGGGTGTGGTCGGGGCTGATAATCTCGCCGCCGTTGGCCCAGATCAACTCACTCCAGAACAGTTCCATGTCCCAGGTATCGGTCCACAGGCCATACTGATTGGTCTTGCCGTCGTTGTCGGTGTCCTTCGTCAGTTGGATGGCCGCCGCCATGAGGTCATCATAGGTCCAATCCCCGGTCGGGTACGGCATCCCAGCCGCGTCGAACATATCCTTGTTGTAGAAGAGGGTGATGGTATTGAAATCACGCGGCAGGCCGTAGTAGCCGTCGTCGAGCTTGTAGGCCGTCAGCGTTTGCGGATAGAAGCCATCCAGGAAGCCAGGGTTGGCGTCGATGTAGGGCTGGAGGTTCAGCAGTGCGCCGCGGCTCTGCCAGTCGAGATACAGGGGCGCGTCCATCGCGAACACGTCAGGCGGTGTGCCGCCCGCGAACAGGGTGTTGAGCTTCGTCCAGTACGAGTCCCAGTCGGAGACTTCCACGTTGACCTTGATGTTCGGGTTGGCAGCCTGGAAGTCATCCACCACCGCCTGCCAGACGGTCTGCTCTTCGGGCGCGCCCCACATCATAAAGGTGATGGTGACGGGACCGTTCCCAGCGGCAGGTTTTGCTCCACCGCCACAAGCCGTCAGCAACAGGCTGGCTATTACAAGCACGAACAGGAGTTTTTTCATGTCTTCTCCTTTTTACTAGGATAGCCGCGACACCACGCTCACGCGCGTGCCAGACAGGGAACACGGCTATCGGGTTGGACGCACCCCGCCGCTCGTCAACGTCGACTAGAAATCCAGTTTCACCACCGCCGTCAGGTTGGAAGGACGGTCGGGATTCAAACCTTTGGCCACGGAGCGATAATAGGCCATCAGTTGCAGCACGGGCAGATACAGGACTCCGCGCACGCTTTCAGCCACGCCTGACTCGAAGATAACGTCGGCATCCCCCTCCCCCAGACCAATGACCGTACCCCCGAGCGTCTTCATCTCTGACAGCACCTTCGCCTCTTGAGCGCGGTTCGCATCTGAGAGCAACCCCAGCACCGCCGCCTTTGGGCTAACCATGCTCATCGGCCCGTGGCGGAACTCCAGCACATGGAACGGCTCGCTGTGCGTGAGGGTCATCTCTTTCATCTTGAGGTTCACTTCACAGGCCAGCCCGTAGCGTGAGCCCGAGCCGAGGAAATAAAAGCGGTCGAAATCCAGGTTCTCGCCGAGACTCTTCGCGAAAGATTCATAGCGGTTCATCAGACGGTCGCCCGCCGCGGGCAATCCGCGCATCGACTCGAGCAGGTCATCGCGCCCCGCCATGCGCGCGCAAAAGGCCGAGGCCGCCACGAACATCGAGGCGAACGAGCGCGTCTGCGCCACGGATTCTTCCTGCCCCTTGTCGATGACGATGTTGAAATCCGCCGAGCGCGAAAGGACTTCGTCATAATTACTAATTACCAATATCTCACCACGCCGTTCTTCTTTAAACTTTTGCGTGGCCTTCACCGTCTCGGTGGTCGTGCCCGAACGGCTGACCGCCACCAACAGGGTCTTCGCGTTCGTCAATACGGTCGGCGTGTTCAGCAGCAACTCGCTGCCAGGCACGGCGCGCGCGGGGCGGCCCGTCAGTCCCTGATACAGAGCCGCCGCTGCCAGCGACAGGTAATACGTCGAGCCGCAGCCCGTGAAAACGACTTGCTCATAGTCTGCGGCCTTCGGCAGGGAGGCAGCGCGCGTCACGTCCAGCGCCTGCTCCCAGGCCTCGGTCTGCGTTTTGATCTCTTGATAGGTGTAGTGTTCCATGATGTCGATATGCTCCTGGCGGACTATCCGCCCAGTACCAGCGCGAGGCGCCTTTCGTAATCTGCGAGTTTGGCTTCCACGATCTCCGCGGGTTCTTGCTTCTGAAAATCCATCACGCTGCGTGCAATATCGAATAGCATATCCACCAGCAAAGACTCGATGCGCCGCCACAACCGCGTGGGTGGATGCGGATGCCCTACCTGCAGGATGCGCTCCAGGATGGGACGCATGCCCTCGGGCTGGAACTCCAGGTCCACGTAAGCGTCCAACCGCGCAGGCAGGATGGTGTTCTCGCGATACAAGCGGACCTGATTCTTCGCCGACGAAAGTGACTCGACCAGCGCCACCGCAGCCCACTCCTTCTCGGGGTCCAGGCGGACGCTGCGCCACGCTACGAGATGATCGCCGCCGATCCACGGCACGCCAGGGATGGCGGCCACGCCGATCTGGTCGCGGAATTCTTCGGGGATTCCATCCTCCTCAAGCGCGTCGCTGTAGGATTCCGCGCCCGCGATCATCACCGCCGTGTTGCCTTTGGCAAAAAACTCATCAAGGCAGGCTTCGTACGTCAGGCCGCGGAAACGGGCTGGGAGAAAACGATACAGGCTGAAGAATTCCACCAACCCCTGGCGGGCGTGCGGTGAATTGAAGAGCACCTTTTTGCCATCGGCGGAGATAAAGTCGCCGCCGTATGCGCGCACCCACGAGGATGCGATATGCGGCAGGTCAAAGTAATGGGTGGTGGTGGGGATGGCCCACGGCGCAACGCCCGCGCTCTGCAACACCTGAAAGGTTTCAAGCATCGACTCGGGCGTGGTAAAGGCGGCGGCTTCGTCCACGCCTGCCTTCTTCAATAGATCGCGCCGATAGAAGATGACGAAGGTGTACACCGACCACGGGATGGCCCATACTTCGCTCCTGCCTTCCACGCGCACGGTCTGCCAGGCGGCGGGCACGAAGGCCAGCGGCCCGCCCAGGGCGCGGATCTCAGCCTCGCCGAACCAGCGCAGGCTATCCAACGCGGCCAGGGTCGGCGCCCAGGTGGAGCCCACCTGCGAGACGTCGCCGCCCTTGCCTTCCATGGCGGTCATCAACAAGGTCTGCCAGGCGCGCTCCCAGGGCAGGCGGGTCACGTTGACCTTTACGTTATTGGCCGCCTGAAATTCCTTCACCAGGCGCACGATCTCTGCGATATCATCCGCAATATCACCAATGGCGGAAAAGTTCAATTCGGTCATTTCGACTCCAATCCCAACACGCGCGCCGCGTTCTCGCGATATACCCTTTGCAGCACTTCATCGGGCAGGGACAGTCCGTACGCATACCAGCGTCCCTGGCGTGGCAGGTCGCCTGGGTTGTAATTGAAATACTCATCGTCCGTTTCGAGCAGCCGATAACTCAGCCGATAGGCGTCCAGGTCGGGGCTCATATCCGAGCCAAATAAAATGCGGTCTTGATACTGAATAAAAAATTTCCTCGCAGTGTAGGGTTGTCGTCCAAGCTCACCCAAGCGCGCGGAAATATCTATGAAATAGTTCGGGCAGGCATCCAGCATGGCGCCTACCCAGCCCAGATTCTCGGCGTAACATCCCACGTGCGCGCCGATGAAGGTCGTGTTGGGATGCCGCTTCACAAGGTTGAACCAGCCGTTCATGATGTCCATGAAGGGCGGGAACGGCGGGCTGGTAAAGGCCCAATCGGGGTGCGCGCCGATCTCCTCCCAGCGTTCGTTGGTCTCGTCGATCGGGTCGAAGAAGGCCACAGGGTCGGCCACGTGGACCAGCACGGGCAGCCCGAGGTCACCCGCCGCTTCCCATAACGGAATCAGGCGCGGGTCGTCGACCTGGACCAGATTCCCAAGATGGTCGCAGACGTGCAGGCCGAACGGCTTCCAGACCTTGAGTCCCTGCGCGCCCATCCCCTTCTGGACCTTGAGCCTGGTCGCCGCCCATGCGGGGAATCCATCGCCCAGGCTCTCCCACTTCGACCAATCCACGCCGCCGAAGATCTGGAAACGCTCAGGCGCGCCTTCCTTGAAATGCTTCAAGTGCGCGGCGAGGATGTCTTCTCCCCAGCCGCCGTCGAGGTCGACATAATGGGTGACGCCCGCCTCGTCGAGCAGGTCGAGCAGCTCACCGAGGGGCCGCTGGTCCCAACCGCCGCCGAAGGCTTCGCCGAGATGATTGTGCGCGTCGATGACGGGGAAACGCGGCTTGTTCACCAGCGTGGTCTTGGTCACCAGTTGCGATTTGGGGCGGAAGTTTTCCAGAAGCATGGCGGTTCCTATTCTGCGATCACAACCTTGATATCGAGTTTCTTCAGCGCTTGCAGGAATTTCTTGTCGGCGCCCGAGTCGGTCACGAAGGTGGTCATGCTGCTTAGCGGAGCCAGCAGCGCTGTGGACACGCGGTTGACCTTGGTGTGGTCTGCCGCCACGATGACCTCGCGCCCGATCTTGAGGATGGCGCGGTCGGTCAGCGTCTCAGGCAGATAATCGTTGGTCAGGCCGTGTTCGAGACTTAACCCGCGCGTGCCGATGACCACTTTTCCTACGCGCAGCTCGGCTAGGGCCTGCTCGGTGATGTGACCGATGAAGGAGAGTTCGCTGTCGCGCAACTGCCCGCCCAGCGAGACGACCGTGATGTCCTTGAAACCTGCCAGCGCGTTCAGCACGGGCAGGGAGTTGGTGATCACTGTCAGGTCGCGGCGCTCGCGTAAATGGCGGGCCGTTTCGAGGACGGTCGTGCCCGAGCCGAGGAAGACCGTCTCGCCGTCGTGGATCAGGTCCGCGGCGGTGCGCCCGATGGCGGATTTCTCCTCCGCCTGCTCGCCCTCGCGCTGCAGGATGGGCTGCTCGGGCGGCGCCTGCTCGATGGCAATCACGCCGCCATGCACGCGCTGGGCCTTGCCTTGCGAGGTGAGCGACTCCAGGTCGCGCCGCGCGGTGGCCTCGCTGATGGCAAACTGCTCGACGATCTCGGCCACGCTCAAACGTCTCTGCTTCCCGAGCAGGGAGAGGATCTGTTTCTGTCGTTCAGGGGTGGGAATAAAATCGCTCATATTCAATCAAAATCCATCATAATCAATCATAGCATATTTTGA
>CALLJA010000101.1 GCA_938008865.1 uncultured Anaerolineales bacterium | reverse complement strand
TCCTCGCCCCATTGTCCCGCGCCGACGCCGAGGATTGGTTCACTCACCAGGCTGGCTTCGAGGAAGGTGCGGAATCCCTCGGGCTGCCAGCAGAAGGGCGGGATCGAGCCGATGATGTAGCCCGTCGTCTCCTTGACCACTTCGGGCGCGGCCATCTGAATATTGCGCGAACCGATGGCCTTCTTGAGGCTGCCCGAGATGGCGTTCTGGTCGCCGCCCAGCATGACCAGCACCCGCTCGCCCGTGTCCACCTGGAAGATGAGGGTCTTGACGGCTTGTCGCTCGGAGAAGCCCAGGGCGCGGGCCACGTTGGCGGCTCCCTTTTCAGTGGTGTCGGGGAAGGACTTGCGTGTATAGGGGATCCGATGTTCGTCGAGAAAGATGTGAGAGGGGAGTTTGATTTCCATGAGGTGTAATTCCTTGAGGATGGTTTCAACAATGACGGACGGCTCCATTGTAATATCAACTATGACGGCTTGCGCGGGTTCTTCAAGGACCTCGAATTGACTGTCGAGCATGGCGGGCTTCATGTAATGTCCATGCCGACCTTCCAGCCGCGACTTGATCTGTTCGTACGTGCCTTTGAGGTAGATGAAGTGTGTCTGGTCATCGACTTGCAAAATCTGACGGTAAGTCTCTTTCAAGGCGGAGCAGGCCAGCACCAACGATTGGCCTGCCTGCGTTTTGCTGACCAACAACCCGCGCAAGGAAGCCAGCCAGTCGGAGCGGTCGACATCCGTCAGCGGGATGTCAGCCGCCATCTTGGCGCGGTTGGCGTCTGAGTGGAAATCGTCCGCATCGTGGAAGGGCCAGACCAGCCGCTCGGACAGAACCCGCCCAATGGTGGTCTTGCCCGAACCTGCCACGCCCATCAGGATGATGATCACTTCACTGCCTCGATGCCAGGTAAATGCCAGCCAGAATCAACGCGCCGCCAAACAAGGTAAAGACAGTGGGATTTTCGCCCAGGATGAACATGGCCAGGATGGCCGAGCCGATGGGTTCGCCCAGGTTGGCGGTGGCCACCATCGAGGCGGGCAGATAGCGCAGGGCCCAGTTATAGGTCGAGTGGCCGATCAACTGCGGGACGAGCGCCAGCGCCAAAATCCACAGGTAAGTCACAGGCTGGTATCCCAGCGGCGACTGGCCTGCGGCGAACATGATGACGATCAACGCGATGGCAGCCATCCCGTAGACGAGGAAAATGTACGGGATGAGCGACATCCTGGCCCGCAGCTTGCGCCCGATGACCAGATAACCCGTCACCGCCCAGGCGCCTGCCAGCGCAAGGAAGTTGCCCCACATGGCGCGTCCCTGCAACGCATCCGCCAGGGAGGGGCAGACCAGGCCGCCGCTCCAGGTGCAGGCATCCGCCAGGCCGACGATGGTCCCGCCCAAAAGGGCGAGCGCCAGCCCGAGCAGCGCGGAGCGGTTCAGGTGTTCCTTGAGCAGCAGCGGCGAGACCAGCGCCACCCACAACGGCCCCGTGCTGACGAAGACCACCGAGCTGGCCACGGTCGTGTACTCGAGTGAGGAGATCCAGGTGGCAAAATGCACGGCCAGGAACAGACCCGAGAGCAGCGCCAGTCCCAACTCGCGGCGGGTGAGCGTGGATAGCTCCTCGCGGTGACGGAGGAGCGCAATCGGCGCAAGCACCAGGCTGGCAAAGCTGATGCGCAGCGCGGCGATGACCAGCGAAGGTGCGTCGGCCTGCGCGAAGCGAATCAGGATCGAGGCGGTGGAGACGGCCAGGATGGCGGTCACCAGCGCAAGGGGCAGGAGAAGTCGGTTGCGGGGCGAGGTCATATTTTTTTGTCGTCATTGCGAGGAGCCCGATAGGGCGACGAAGCAATCTTCCTATTTGTGAAAGTATAAAATTGCTTTGGCTTCGCACGGCTCGGCCTCGCAATGACGACAAAGTATAAGCGATTTATCAGAATTCGTACCATTTACTTGACAGGCCTTCCTTGAAGCGATACAATTTTGATTATATTTATCATAAATATCCGACTCAAGGAGAGATAAAATGGCATTCGAACTGCCCAAGCTGGCTTACGCGTACGATGCGCTGGAACCGTACATCGACGCGCGCACGATGGAGATCCACCACACCAAGCACCACCAGACCTACATCACCAACCTGAACGGCGCGGTCGAAAAGACGCCCGAGCTGGCGGGGAAGTCGCTGGAAGCGCTGCTGGGCGACCTGAATGCCGTGCCCGAAGCGGTGCGCACTGTGGTGCGCAATCATGGCGGCGGCACGTTCAACCACAACCTGTTCTGGGAAGTGATGGGCCCCAAGGCGGGCGGCGCGCCGAAGGGCGAACTGGCCAAGGCCATCGATGCCTCCTTCAACTCTTTCGACGCTTTCAAGGAAGAATTCACCAAGGCTGCCAACGGACGCTTCGGCTCGGGCTGGGCCTGGCTGGTGAAGAAGGGCAGCGGACTGGCGGTGGTCTCCACGGCCAATCAGGATTCGCCCCTGTCGGATGGCCTGACCCCCATCCTCGGCATCGACGTGTGGGAACACGCCTACTACCTCAATTACCAGAACCGCCGCGCGGACTACGTCACCGCCTGGTGGAACGTGGTCAACTGGGATGTGGTGACCGAGAAGTTCAACGCGAAGTAAAATTCTTGCTGGTTATGAAAACGGAGAGCATTGCGCTCTCCGTTTTTTTTTTGTTTGTTATGTTGTTTGGGATTTTCTCCACTCATACAACCTCAACGCCATCGCCAACACAACCCATGCAACAACCTGTTCTGCATGGAATTTACCAAGCAGCAAGGTGCTATCCGCGCGGAAGGCGGCCAGGAAGAGAGTCCAGCCTGCGGTGAGAGCGGTGAAGGTCAGGAAGAGCAGGCCCGAGCGGGGAT
>CALLJA010000100.1 GCA_938008865.1 uncultured Anaerolineales bacterium | reverse complement strand
GGCTGGTCAGACGGTTGCTGCTGTTGTTGCTGTTGTTGCTGCGGTACAGGCGTGGACGGGCTGCCGGTCAGGAAGCCACAGGCCAGGCTCAGGGCCAGAAGAGCGGTCAATGCAAGGAAGGGCGGGGCGGATCGGCGTTTCACTTTTTCCTCCGGGGAATAAATACGGGAGCGACAAAAGTAATTATAGTGACAATCGCCGCGATTTCAACGCCAGCTTACTCACCTGATTGTCCTACCTGCACCCATTCGAAGTTCGCGGTCACGGGCGCGTTCTCGAACGAGGCCATCGAAAGCCCCAGGCGGCCCTCGGCCAGGCCGAAGCGGGTCACATCGATCTTGCGGAAGAGTTTGCCGTTGAGGTACAGCCAGAGCGTGTTGCCCCGGCAGTCCATGCCGACCTCGTTGGCCTCGCCGTTCCGGTAGATGTATTCGGAGAAGTCCGAGGCGATGGGCTGGTAATCGGCGATGCCCGCCGCCAGCCACTGGCCAAAGAGCACATTGTAGGTCCCGTCTTCGGAGATGTTGAATTCGTACCAGCCGTTGGCTTCGCTGTAGCGGCAGACCACGCCCAGCGCAGACGGACTTCCCGCGCGGCTGGCGAGGCTGGCGGTGATGTGCGCGTCGCTATAACTTTCCGCGCCAAGGATGACGTAGGCCCAGTTGTAGCGTGAGCCGAGCGTGAAGGTCAATGCGCCGTTCTGCACGGCAGCCTGCGGGGCCGTCTCGCCGTTGCTTTGCAGCAGCGACCAGGACGGGAAGACGCCCTCGAACTCCTCGCGGAAGAAGCGCGGCAGGGGTGTGGGCGGGATCGGGCTGGGGGTGAGAGTCGGCTCGGGGGTGAGGGTGGCGGTTGCGGTCGGGGGAAGGAGCGTGGCCGTCGGCGCGGCATCGGGCGCGAGGGTGGGAGTCGACGGTTGGCAGGCGGCAGTCAGGAGCAGGCATCCAAGCAGGAGTAGTTTTTTCATGGGGGTATTTTAACGGAATTGCCCGACAGGTTGGCTGTCGGGCAATCGCAAAGGTGGAGATGCCGGGAATTGAACCCGGGTCCGAAAGAATCGACCCTCGGAAATCTACGAGCGTAGCCTGCCGAATTTTGTCACTGTCGGGATCTCGGCGGGCAGGTAACCCGACAGCCATCTGCTGGTCTTAGGCGTATTTAGCAGAGTCATACGCAGCGCTCCATCATTGTGTCGCCCGATCCGTCACCGGGTGGAGAACGGGGCCGGCGGACGCAGTCTCATCTGGGAGACTGTACTGTTATGGTCTCACCTTAGGCGGCGAGGGGCATAGCAGCATAGGAAGTGCGGTTGGCACTTAAAGGTTGCACTGAGTTATCGAGTTCGGTGCGCTCTCGGCTCGCATTCCGGGACCAGCCTCTCCCGTCGAAGCCTGTCATCCCCATAACAGGAGGGAATGTCCCTTGCGGTGACGATTATATCACCGTCTTCCAGACGGGGCGCGCGGGCTACCCCTTACGCTGCAGGCGCGCGTAACTGGCCAGGCCGATCACGCCGACGAACATGCCCGTCACCGACAGGCCCCAGGCCAGGAAATTCAGGAAGAAGGTCGAGTCCAGTTTGTGGATCAGGATCAGGAATGGGATGCCGCAGCCCGCGACTTGCAGGATGCCGCTCAGGAGGAGCATGTGCACTGGTTTCATCGGGACCTCCTCATTGGCCCTGTTCCCCGGGCCGGTACAGCCAGCAGGCTACGAAATGCCTGGGCTCGGCCTCGAAATCGGGCGGTTCCTGCTGGTTGCATAGGCCTTCGATGGCGCGGGCGCAGCGCGGATGGAAGCGACAGCCCCTGGGCGGGTTGACCAGGCTGGGCGGCTCGCCGGGCGGCACCTCCTTGAAGGATTCGGCGTTGCGCGCATCGGGGTCGGAGGTGGCGGCCAGCAGCGCCAGCGTGTAAGGGTGCAGCGGATTCTCCAACAGGCGGCGCGTCTCGGCCTTCTCGACCAGGTTGCCCGCATACATCACGAAGATGCGCGCCGAGAAATACTTCACGGTCGAGAGGTCGTGCGTGATGTAGATGACCGACAGGTTATGCTCGGCCTGCAGGGCGTGCATCAGTTTGAGGATTTCCACGCGCACCGAGGCATCCAGCATCGAGACGGGTTCGTCGGCCACGATCAGCTTAGGGCTGCGCAGCATGGCGCGGGCGATGACCACACGCTGCTGCTGTCCGCCGCTGAGCATGTGCGGGAATTTTGGCAGAAAGTCCTCGGCGGGGTGCAGTTTCACCTCGCTCATCACCTTGCGGATGCGCTCCAGCCGCGCGGCTTTATCCTTGATGCCGCTGATGATGAGCGGCTCTTCGAGGATCTTCTGGATGTCCATGAAGGGCGGCAGCGCGCCGTACGGGTCCTGTTGCACGTACCCAACCTCGAAGCGATAGGCCCGCAGGTCATTGCCCCTGAGTTCGGATAGATTCCTGCCGTCGAAAATGACCTCGCCACTAGTGGGCGTGTTCAGGCCCAGGATGGTCTTCATCAGGCTCGATTTTCCGCAGCCGCTCTCGCCGACGACGGCCACCGTCTCGCCAGGCGCCAGGTCGAAGCTGACGCCGTCCACGGCCTTGACGTAGCCCGCGTGGCCGAATCCAAATCGGCGCAGTTCGTACCAGACATGCAAGTCACGGATGGAGAGCAGGGGAGCGAGTTCGATCTTCATTTCCTTGATCCTGGTTTGGTTGATTTCGGCGATCATGGTCGGCTCCTCAGACATGCAGCCAGCACTTGACCTTGCGGTTGCCGCGCCTGACGACGGGCGGCTCTCCGCCGCACTTTTCCATGCGGAAGGGGCAGCGGGCGGCAAAGCGGCAGCCTTCGGGCAGGTTGACCAGGCTGGGCGGCTGGCCGGTGATGAACATCGGGTCCGAATCACTGCGCAGGCGCGGGACGCTGGCCATTAGCATCTGAGAGTACGGGTGCAGCGGCTCGGAGAAGAAATCGCGGGCCTCGCCTACTTCCACGATCTGACCGGCGTACATGATGGCGACCTCGTCGGCCAGTTCGCTGGAGGTGGCGATGTCGTGCGTGATGAGGATGAAACTGGTGCCCAACTCGTGCTTGATACGCTTGAGCACGTTCATGATGTTGGCCTGGGTCAGCAGGTCGAGAGCCGAGGTCGGCTCGTCGAGCACGATCAGCGCGGGCGAGGTGACCAGCGCCATCGCCAGGGCCACACGCTGACGCATTCCGCCGCTTAACTCGAAGGGGTAGCGGCTGAGAAAATCCTCGGGGACGCCCACGTGCTGGAACATGCGGCGGGCCTGGAGGAACGCCTCAGCCTTGCTCACCCCCAAGTGGACCATGGCGGGCTCAGCCACCTGTTCGCCCACGCGCAGGACCGGGTTGAGCGCGTTCATGGCCGCCTGCGGCACGAGCGACATGGCCGCCCAGCGCACGTTATGGCGGAACTCCTCCTCGTCCAGGGTCATCACGTCGGCTCCGTGCAAAAAGACTTTGCCGGAGTAACTCTCCACATTACGCGGCAGGAGCCGCAGCATGGCCTTGGCCAGGGAACTCTTCCCGCAGCCCGATTCGCCCAGGATGACCACGGCGCGATTGGCGTCCAGGTCGAAGTCCACGCCATCCACGGCCTGGACGGTGCCATTGCCGGTCCGAAAGTGCAGGACCAGGTCTTCGACATGCAGAAGTTGTGTCGCGGAGGTTGGGTTCATACGTCCCTCAGTCTTGGATTGAATACGCGGTCGAGAGCAAACCCGAGCATGGCAAAGCCCAGCCCGGTCACCATCAACAGCGCCGCAGGTTCGAGAATCCAGTAATAGTAGCCACGGTACAGCGCTCCGTTGGCCTGCGCGTCCTGGATGATCTTGCCCCAGGTAGGCAGGATGGGGTCGCCCAGTCCCAGCACGGCCAGGGAGGCTTCCAGGAAGACGAATGAAGGCACCGAGGAAACCAGCCCGGGGATGAGCAGCGGAATCATGCGCGGGATCAGGTAAAAGAAGATGATGCGCGGACTACTGGCGCCGTACGCCTGGGCTGCCTCGATGTACATCGATTCTTTGACCTGCATGAAGATGGAACGGTAGCCCTTGATGGCGCCTGTGAAGATGCTCAGCAGGATGGTCGCACCCAGGATGACCCAGATGCTGCGCGAGTAGAACGTGCCAATCATGATCAGGATCGAGAGGAAGGGCAAGACGAGATTGACCTCGGTGATGCGCTGGATCAACTCGTCGAGCCAGCCGCCGTACCAGGTGCCGATTGCTGCGATGACCATGGTCAGCACCAGGGTACCGAGCGAGGCGATCAGGCCGAAAGCCAGGGCCACGGGCGCGCCCCACAACAGCGGCACGACCAGGTCGCGGCGGGACTGGTCCGTGCCTGCCAGGCCGTAGACCTGTCCGTGGAAGACGAACTCGACGTCGATGTCGGAGCCAGGCTCGAAGGTGGTCCCGCTGATTTGAAGCTGGTACTGACCCTTGAGCAGTTCGCCCGTCTCGGGGTCCGAGAACAAGGCGGGGAAGACGTCCTCGGTGCGCAGGCGCGTCATCAACTTCTGGTCCTGCGAGAAGCGATAGGTCATCTTCTCGCCAATACTGGCGTTGGTGATGCGGATTTTGCGCCCGTCGGGCGTCAACAATTCGACAGAAACGAACGGCTGCTTGGTCTCATACTTGGACGTGACGTACAGGATCATCTCCTGCGGATAATAGTCGTACGTGAAATCGAGCGGGTAACTGATCGCGAAAGAGACGGTGCCCTCGTTGCCCGGCGTGACGGTCTTCTCCATGCTGCCGTCGGTGGTACGCGCCGAAAAGGACTCGGCGTATTTCTTACTCGAAAAATGATTGATCCAGGCGGGCGGGGCAAATTTCGGGTTCTGGTACCAAACATCCTCGCCGCCGCGCCACAGGCGGATAGCTTCGCTGTAGGGGATCTTGATCATGGCGAAGACCGCCGTGAACACCAGCAGCAATACGACCAGCGTCCCCATCACTGCTGAGGGATACTTCAATAAATTTTGCAGGGAGGATTTCATCGCGTTCATCTCAATTCTCCCCGATCTTCACGCGCGGATCGACCAGTGCATAAACGAAATCGAGCAGGAAAACGGTCATGGCCAGCAGGTAGGCGTAGATGATGGTCGAGCCGACGATGATCGGGATATCGTACAGGCCGATGGCGCGATAAAGCGTGCGTCCCAGCCCGGGCCACAGGAAGACCGTCTCGGTGATGGTGGCGCCCGTCCACAGGGTGATGATCAGCAGGGCGAAGTTGGTGATAATGTTGGGCAGGGTCGGGCGCAGAATGTAGCGGCTTTCGATATCGCGCGCAGGCAAGCCCTTGGCCTTGGCCATTTCCACATAGTCTTCGCTGGAGTAGATCAGGAAGAAGGTGCGGTAGTTGTAAATGCTCAGAAAGAAGGAACTGATGACCAGCGAGGAAGCGGGCAGGATCAGGTGTTTGAGCAGATTAAGCGAATAAGCCAGCGTCCCGCTCGGCGGCGGCGAATCGACCATGCCGCCGAAGGGCAGGATCTGAAAAATGGCGGCAAAGATCAAGATCAGGAATATGCCGTAGAACCAGGCTGGCACCGCCGAAGTGGGCGAAAGTGCTACAACCAGCTTGTCCCAGAAGTTACCGTAACGGCGGGAAAGTCCGAGAGCCAGGAAGATGCTGGCGAAGAACAGGAACAACTGCGAGGAACCCATCAGCAGCAGGGTGGCGGGCAGACGCTCCAGAATGATCAGGCGCACCTGCTTGGAGCCTGCGTCGCTGGTCATGTTGATGGCGCGGCCCAGGTTCAGGGTCAGGGCGTTGGTAAGGTAGCGGGCGTTGCGCACGGCCAGCGGCACGTTCAGGCCCAGGCGCTCCTCCTCCTGCGTGATCGTCTCTTCGATCAACTGCTTGCGGACGGCCGGGTCCAGTTTTTGCATGGCGGGGTTCAACGCGATCTTCTGCGTGATCGTATCGCGAACCTGGCTGCGCATGATCTGGTCCACGTAGCCGCCCATGTTGGCGATCATGATGGTCAGGTATACGCCGACCACCACCGTGGCGAACAGGGTCAGCAGGCGCACGACCACGTAGCGCGAGACGCGCAGGAAGGTGCTATTGCGAAGGGAAACCTTCGCCCCCGCATTTTCAGATGGGCTTTGGGCAACGACTGCCATGGGATGCCTCACAGGTGGGGATACATGCAGGGGTAAGGGTTGGCCTTACCCCTGCATGTTCATGGGGCGGATGTTACGTTACGGGACGACGACGAAGTCGATGGAGGTAAAGGCAGGGACGGCTACCGGGATCGGGACCACCGCCACTTCGAGGCGGGCCGAACCGGTCGGCATCTGCGCCAGGGTCTCGGCGTCGAGCATCACCTGGTACAGGCCCTCGGAGACGAATTCCGCTTCGCCGACCTTGACCACGGCCCCGCTGGCGTCATACAGGATGTACTTGACCTGCTTGATATCGGCCTGGGCGTAGGGCTGGTCTTTGAAGGACACCATCACATCGAATGCGGCTTCGGCGCCGCCGCCCACCTGGGCGGGACCGTCGAGCTGGATGCTGGCCAGTTTGGGTTCGCTAAAGGCGGCCCAGCGGTCCGACGGATCGGCGGATTCGGCGAACTGCTTGAGGACGAGCGACTTCTCGGTGGTGTAGACCTTGTCGAGGAAGTAGGGGCCTGTGCCGACCCAGAAGTGGCCGTGTTCTTCGTACCAGGCCTTCAGGTTGGCGTAACGCAGGGCGGCTTCCTCCTTGGTCAGATACTGGCCCAGGGTCGGCTCGTAGGGGATGTAGGTTTCACTTGCAGCCTGGTCCAGGTAGCGGCCCAGGATCTCGAGGCTGGGTCCGCCCACCCACGAAGTCTGCTCGATCTGGTTGGTGTCGGCCTTGTCGGAGGTATAGGCCAGTTCGCCGTTCTCCTCTGCCAGATTCGAGATGGCGAAGATCTGCCAGCTGTTCTCGCCGGAGAGCCCAACCGGGGAACTGGGCCACAGCGGCAGGATGTTCAACTCGGCATCGGCGTTGTAGGCGTCGGAGTAGGACTCGATCACCAGCGGGTCGGTGGAAACGACGCGGTAGCCCTTGAAGGAAGCCAGAAAGGCTTCGAAACTCGGCACGTAGGACTCGTCGTAGATGACGCTTTCAGGCTTGGCGCGGTCGAAGGTCTCGATGATCGCCATGACGAAGTCGGCCGGGGAGAGCGGGCTGCCGTCGTGCCACTTGACGGTGTCGAACAGGTCGGAGGGGTAGGTCACAATGCTCTTGACATTGGCGGTGGCGCCTTCGGGATATTTCTCAGCCGCGGTGATGAACTTCTGATTGGCGGCATCCCAGTCCACCCATGTATCGCCGGGGACTTCGATGCTCTCGGCGGTCTGCATGTCGAACCAGTCGAGGTTGCTGGTGATCGGCAGGCCATTCTTAACCGTCAGTTCGGCGCTTTCGATGCGCTGCGGCCAGGCCAGGCCGGTGTAGGGATCGCCCATCAGGCCGCCGCTGCCGACCACGTTGGAAACACCGGTCGAGGTGGCGCGCATGATGTTGGAATCCCAGACCCAGTTGCTGCCAGAGATGGTGTTCCACGGCTCGGTGAACAGGTCCACGGTGCCGACCTTGAGCGTACCGCCTTCCTGGCCTACGAAGCGCAGGTTGTACGGACCGGCGTACGCACCTTCCACGCCCGCGGCCAGGTCATAGGTCACCTGGACGTTGCTGTTGTAGGGTGAGTATTGCACCTGCTCAATCACGAAGACCTGGAGTGAATCCTCCAACGAGAGCTCAAGCGCGCGGGCCATCATCTGGTCGCGTTCTCCCTTCGAGGAGAAGGTGCCCTGGGCCAGATCGTCGCCCAGTTTCTGGAACTCGGGGTCGGACACGTTCGAGATGAACGGGTCCACCGCCTGGACACTGCTGTTCAGGTACATCTGCTGGATTTGGGAACGCTCGTCGCGCGTCAGGCCGGAGGGAAGCCAGCCGGCGGTGTACAGGTTCCACAGGCCTTCCGAGGCCTTCGAGCCGCGCCAGATGGGAGCCGCTTCGGAGGAGGTCTTGTAGGCGCGTTCCACCGTGAAGCCGACGGCTTCGAGTTGGTTGGCCACATAATCGCCCATCGGCTTGCGGGTGCCGTCGCCGTCCGAGCGGATCAGGAAGACCAGGTTGACCGGTTTGCCGTTATATTGCCACTTGCCATCGCTGCCCTGGGCGGCGCCCATGGCGGTCATTTCATCGGCGATGACCTGTTTGGCCTTCTCCAGGTTGTAGGCGTACTTGGCTTCGAGCGCGCGGGCCGTGTCGATCAGGTTGGTGTATTCCACCAACTGGGTGGTGATGGCAAAGAACTTGGGCAGGGATCCGCCCGCGTAGATCTCCTGGTTGACGTAGTTGCGGTCGACCAGCCAGTTGACCGCCTCGCGGATCTTGCGGTTGGAGAACGGGTTCAGGACGGCCGTATCGTCGAACACGGCCGGGTTGAACATGATCGAGTAGCTGCCGCCGTAGGACTGCGAATAGTTCAGGCCCGCTTCCTTGATGGCGGGGTACACATCCGAGGCCAGGCCGTAGGAATACAGGTCGATCTCGCCGGCCTGAAGCTGGGAAATGGCAGAGTCGCCGGCGATCACCGACACATCGATCTCGTCCAGCCAGCCGCCGCGGCGGTCGGTCTTGGGCGCCTCAGACGGGGCCTCGGTGGCCACTGGGGCCTCTGTCATGGCGGGCGCTTCGGTTACGTCCGGGACGGCGGTCTGTGCGGCGGGCTGGCATGCCGAGAGGACCATGCTCGCAATCACCAACAGTCCCAGGACAGCGTACAAAGTCTTCGATTTCATTTCTCTAATCTCCTTGAGTGGATTGATCGGAATTTTCGAACTTCGAGCGAAGGTATCCTGCGGAATCGGCCTCCTTTCGCAGCCTGCGAAGGGATGCGGCCCAGACCGGCGGCCCGGAACGGGCCCGGAAAGCGTCCACGGGGGCCGCCGAAACGGGCTGCGTAAACCCGCTCGGGCGGCGGGGCCGCCGTCCGTCACACGGCAACCCGGTCCCGCTGCTTTCCAGGCCGTTTCCTGAGGAGAATGCGAGGAGAGAAACTGCTCCGGGAGGCCTGTCTGAGCCGCATCCACCAGGTACGTCTGATGCCCGTATCATAAGAAGGTTGGCCCGCGCTGACATGCGCCTGCAAACGCGTTTCGTCTCCTCCCTCGGAACGGTTTGCCCAAGCGGATTTCCCCTGCCCGCCCCCTCCCACAGGATGGTTTTTCCCATCCTTTAAGACCCCTCCACGGAAGGGGAGAAAACAGAATGCCCCACCCGGTAAAGATGTAGGGACTTGCACTATACTTGCGGTGTCCCTTTGCGCCCGCCAGGATATATAATTGTCTCAATGAAAGTCCGCGTCTTCCCTGTCCCCCTGTTTACCTTGTGCGCCCTGGCCCTGTTGCTCTCGGCCTGCGGCGCTCCAACCCCTGCCGCAGGGCCGACGCCCGGTCCCACCGCAGGCTTGCAGGCCGGGACGCCTCCTTCCTCCCTGCAAAGCAGCCGTTATAACCCCTCGATCCGCTTCGAGCGCATCGGCATCGAGCAGGGTCTGTCGCAAAACTCGGTCAACGTCATCTTACAGGATTCGCAGGGCTTCCTGTGGTTTGGCACGCAGGATGGCCTGAACCGGTACGATGGCTATACCTTCACCATCTATCGCCCCGATGCGGACGATCCCTCGGCCATCAGCGACCGTTGGGTGACGGCCCTGGCCGAGGACAGCAGCGGGAACCTGTGGGTGGGCACCCGTCAAGGCGGGCTGAACCGCTTCGACCCACGCTCGGGCAGTTTCACGTCCTTTCGGCGCGACCCATCCCAGGGGTCCAGCTTAAGCGATAACCGCGTGACCGCCCTGCTATTCGACAGCCGCGGTGCATTGTGGATCGGCACGATGGGCGGCCTCGACCGCTTCGATCCCTCCGATGACACCTTCATGCACCTTGCCACCACAGACGGCCTGACCAGCAACCGCATCACCGCGTTATACGAGGATATCAACCACGCCCTCTGGGTCGGCACCCCAGACGGCCTCAACCGCTTCGACCCCGAGAATGGCAGCATCCAGACCTTCAAGCACGACCCACAGGCTGCAGCCAGCCTGGGCAACAACCGCATCTCCGCCATCCAGGAGGACACGGATGGCAACTTGTGGGTGGGCACCAGCAACGGCCTGACCCGCATCGACCGCGTGACCGGCATCTTCAAGCGCTACGAACATGGCAGCGTTTCTCACAGCCTGGGCGACAATACCATCCTCAGCCTGTACCGCGATCACAACGGCGGATTATGGGTGGGCACCAACGCCGGCCTCGATTTCTACAACGCCCGCAACGACCGCTTCGTGCATTACCGCAACCAGCCCGCCAATACCAACAGCCTGAGCGGCGACTCGATCCTCAGCATCTTCGAAGACAACAGCGGCGTGCTATGGGTGGGCAGCTACAGCGGCGGCCTGAACAAATACAACCGTCAGCAGGACCGTTTCACGTATTACCGCCACGACCCCAACGATCCCAACAGCCTGAGCGGAAACCTGGTTTTCCCCATTCACGTGGATGCGCGCGGCATGGTGTGGATCGGCACCTATGGCGCGGGCCTGAATCGCTTCAACCCGATCACCTCGCGCTTTGTCCATTACCGCCACGACCCACAGAACCCCAACAGCCTGAGCAGTGACGACATCTACTCCGTCCTTTCCGGCTCGGACGGCTACATCTGGGTCGGCACATCACGCGCGCTCGACCGTCTCGACCCTGCCACGGGCATATTCAAACATTACTACCCGTCCGTCAAGAACGATGATTTCGGACTCTCAGGCCTGCCGGTCTACGCCCTATACGAAGACAGCAACGGCACGCTCTGGGCCGGGACCGGCAAAGGCCTTGACCAGTTCGAATCGCAGACCGACACCTTCATCCACTATATACCTAACTCGGCCAACGAGGATAACCAGGTGGTGTCCATCCTCGAAGACGCCAATCACCACCTGTGGATCGGTACCTTTGGCGGCGGCTTGCACCGGCTCAACAGCCGCGGCGAAGGCTTCATCAGTTATTACAACACCCCCGGTCAGCCTGCCAGCCTGAGCAACAATCTGGTCTTTTCCCTGTTTCAAGACCGTCAGGGCAACCTGTGGGTCGGCACCGGCGGCGGAGGCCTCGACCGTTACCTGCCCGAGAGCGACAGTTTCGCCCACTACACCGAGAAGAGCGGCCTGCCCAGCAACGTGGTGTACGGCATCCTTGAAGACGACGCCGGCGACCTATGGATGAGCACCAATAACGGCCTGGCACGCTACAACCGCGAGAGTGGAACCTTCCGCGTCTTCACCGCCAGCGACGGTTTGCAGAGCAACGAGTTCAACATGGGTGCCTATGCCCTCAGCTCACGCGGCGAGATGTATTTCGGCGGCATCAACGGCGTCAACTCCTTCCGTCCGCTGCAGATTGCCGACAGTGTGTACGTCCCATCGGTGACCATCACCTCAATCACCCAGGACGGCCAGCCGATCGAGACCGACCAGCAGATCCAGTACACGCGCTCCATCACCCTCACCTGGCCCCAGAATGGCTTCGAGTTCGAGTTTGCGGCGCTGGCCTTCGGGCAGCCGAACCGTAACCAGTACGCCTACATGCTCGAAAACTTCGACACCACCTGGAACTACATCGGCACGCGCCGCAACGGGCGCTACACCAACCTATCAGGCGGAACCTACACCCTGCTGCTGAACGGCTCGAACAGCGACGGCATCTGGAGCGATTCACCCCTGCGCATCCAGGTGACGGTCGTGCCGCCCTTCTGGCAGACCACCTGGTTCCGCGCACTGGCCGTGCTCGCGCTCGGGCTGGCCGTCGCGGGCGGATACCGCTACCGCGTCGACCGCGTCCAGCGCCGCAACCGTGAACTGGCTGACCTGGTCCGTTCGCGCACGCGCGACCTGGAGAAACGCACGCTCGAGATCGAAACGCTCTACGAAGCCGACGAGCGCATTCTTCGCACCGTCAGTTTCAACCAGGTCTTCCACACCCTGGTGGATGTGGCCTCCGACAGCCTGCGCGCCGACCGCGCCGCGGTCTTCGTCTGGGACGAGGAAAAGTCGCTGGCTGTGCCGCGCGTCAGCCGCGGGTTCGGGCCGAAGACCCTGGCGGCCATGAAATTTGCGCGCGGAGAGGGCATGGTCGGTCAGGTATTCGCCAACGGCGAACCGCTGACCGTGACCGAGATCGACGCCGCCGCGCTGCGCGCCGACCTGCGCGAGGCCATCCTAAATGAAGGCATCCAGTCCTTTGTGTTGCTGCCCATCGTGGTCGACACGCACACCGTGGGCGTATTCAACGTGGCATTCACCCGTCCGGGCGCCATCAACGAAGACATCGTGCGCCTGTTCACTGCCCTCGTGCAGCGCGCCTCGCTCTCCATCGCCAACATGCAATTGTTCGAGCAAACCAAAGACCTGGCGGTCATGGAGGAACGCAACCGCCTGGCGCGCGACCTGCACGATAGCGCCAAACAAAAAGCCTTTGCCGCCCTGGCGCAGTTGGGCACAGCCAATGGCATCCTCAGCCAACTCAACCCGGTTAATATCCGCTCGCATTTGAACGAGGCCGAGAACCTGGTTTATGAAGTCATCCAGGAATTGACCTTTCTGATCCAGGAGATCTACCCCATCGCCTTGCAGGAAAAGGGCCTGCCCACCACGCTGCGCGAGTACATCTTCGAGTGGGAAACCCGCAACGACATCCCGGTCAACCTGGTCATCCGCGGCGAGACCCCGCTCGAGTTGGGCACGGAACAGGCGATCTATCGTATCATTCAGGAAACGCTGGCCAACATCGCCCGCCACAGCGCCGCCACGCGGGTGGAAGTGTCGCTCATCTACCACCCCGACCAGTTGGAGGTGGCGGTGGAAGACAACGGCCGCGGCTTCGACGTCAATCAGAAGATCCGCGGCATGGGCCTGAGGTCCATCCGCGAGCGGGCAGCCAGCATCCGCGGCAGTCTGCAGATCCAGAGCGAACCCGGCCAAGGCACGCGGGTCCTGATCCAGGTCCCGATCAAGATAATGGAAGTGATAGAGATGGAGAATATGCAGCCATGACGAATCCCATAACGCCCCCCATGAGCATCCTGATTGTGGACGACCACGAGGTGGTCCGCAACGGCATCCGCGCCTACCTGGGCACCCTGCCCGAGTTCCACGTGGTGGGCGAGGCCGTCTCGGGCGAGGAAGCCATCAGCATGGTGGCCGAACTGATCCCCGATATCGTTCTGCTCGACCTGATCATGCCACCGGGTATGGATGGGGTGGAGGCCACCCGCCGCATCAAGCAGATCAGTCCGCGCACCCAGGTGGTGGTGCTGACCTCCTACCACGAGGATGTCCATATTTTCCCTGCGCTCAAGGCGGGCGCCATTGCCTACATCCTCAAGGATATGAAGATGGACAAACTGGTCGAGGTGCTGCACCGCGCCCTGCAAGGCGAGGTAACCCTGCACCCGCGCGTGGCGGCCCGCGTGCTGGAGAACATCCGCGGCGAGAATACCGAGGAGCAACCGCTCTTCACCGAATTGACCGACCGCGAGTTGGACGTGCTCAAACTGATCGCCAACGGCCTGACCAACAGTCAGATCGCCGAGAAACTGGTCATCAGCGAAAATACCGTCAAAGGCCACGTCAGCAACATTCTCAGCAAACTGCACCTGGCCGACCGCACCCAGGTGGCCGTCTACGCCTGGCAAAGCGGTATCGTCCAGCGAGAACCGCGCGGCAAATGACTTGACAGCCTCCGTAAAAACGGAGGCTGATTTTTTGGGGTTATGCGTGTAAAAATACAATAATCTTGCCCGAAATCCTGCTTTGTGCTAGACTTTATCAAAGGAATGGATGCACATGGCTGAAAAAATATTGATCATCGACGACGATCTGGATACCCTGCGACTGGTCGGCCTGATGCTGCAACGCCAGGGCTATGACATCGTCGCAGCCACCAACGGCGAGCAGGGACTGGCCAAGGCCCTTGAAGAAAAGCCCGACCTGATCCTACTGGACGTGATGATGCCCGACATGGACGGGTATGAGGTCACGCGCCGCTTGCGCAAGAATCCCACCACCCTCACGACCCCCATTTTGATGTTCACCGCCAAGACCCAGCTGGACGATAAAGTGACCGGCTTCGAGGTTGGCGCAGACGACTACCTGACCAAACCCACCCACCCCTCCGAACTGCAAGCCCATGTGCGCGCCCTGCTGGCCCGCTCCGAGAAAAAAGACGGCGACGGACTGTCCGTTGGGGCTGGGCAGGAACACCGCGGCTTCATGGTGGGCGTGCTCGCCTCACGCGGCGGGCTGGGCGTCTCGTCGGTGGCGGCCAACCTGGCGGCGGCACTCTCCAGCCGCGCCCAATGCGACGTGGTGCTGGCCGAGTTGACGCCCGGGCTGGGCACGCTCGGCATGGACCTCGGCCTGACAGGCGGCAAGGAGTTGAACGACCTGCTCTCCGGCGGCACGGTCGAGGTCACGCGCGAGAAGGTACGCGCGGCGCTGGTCCCGCACGTCTCGGGCATCCAACTGCTGGCCGCCTCCGAAAGCCCGCGCGACGTACATCTGACCTCGCAGGTCGCGCATTACGAGGCGCTGGTTGCGCGCCTGTCGACGCTATCGCGCTTCGTCATCCTGGACCTGGGGGTGGGCCTGCCGCCCTTCGTGCAGCGTATCCTGCCGATGTGCGCGGAGCGGATCGTGGTGGTCGAAGGCCTGCCCAATTCCATTCACCAATCCAGGATCCTGATCGACGAGATTGCCGCCATGGGCATCGACCGCAAGGCCGTCACTGCTGTGCTGAATAACCGCGTCCGCTCTGAGACGCAGATGCCGTGGACGCAGGTGCAGGAGAAGCTCAGCCACTCGATTGCCATCACGCTGACCCCCGCGCCCGAACTGTTCTACCAGGCGGCGCGCATGCAAACCCCCGCCGTGGTCTGCCAGCCGACGAACGTCACCGCCCAGCAATTCTTCAAACTGGCCGACCTGGTGTTGGAGCGCGAGAAAGCGAGATGACCGACGTCTTCTCCAGCCAGACCCAGGCTGCCATCGAATTTGCAGCCGCGCTATTCCGTGGCGCAAAGCGCGCAGTGGTCCTGACTGGAGCGGGCCTTTCCACTCCCTCGGGCATCCCCGACTTCCGCTCGGAGGGCAGGGGCCTGTGGTCGCGCGACGAGCCGCTGGAAGTGGCTTCGCTCAGCACCTTCCGCACCGCCCCCGAGCGCTTCTTCGAATGGTTCCGCCCGCTGGCCGCCCAGATCTTCAATGCCCAGCCCAACCCCGCGCACCTGGCTCTGGCGCAACTGGAAGCGAGCGGCCGCTTACAGGCCGTCATCACCCAGAATATCGACATCCTGCACCAGAAGGCCGGCTCGCGGCGCGTGATCGAAATGCACGGCACCCTGCGGACCCTGTCCTGCACGCAATGTTTTCGGCAGGTCGAGTCCGCGCCGTATTTAAAACCCTTCGTCGAGACGGGCGACATCCCGCACTGTCTGCATTGCGGTGCGGTGCTCAAGCCGGACGTGATCCTGTTCGGCGAACAATTGCCGCAGACAGCCTGGTACGAGGCCCAGCGTGAAGCCCGTCAATGCGACCTGATGGTCGTGGCGGGTTCGTCGCTGGAGGTTCTGCCCGTGGCAGGGCTGCCCATCCAGGCGCTGGACCGCGGCGCGCACCTGATCATCGTCAACAACACGCCCACCTACCTGAACGTGCGCGCGGATGTGAACATCCTCGAGGATGTCGCCAGCGTCCTGCCCGCCATCGTGGAGAAAACCCTTCATGGCTGAGATCAAAACCGAACGGCTCGACGGCTACCGCCGCCTGATCGACATTTCGCGCGACCTGGCCTCGACCCTCGACCTGGACATCCTGCTCTCACGCATCGTCCACGCCGCGGCGGAGGTGAGTGGAGCCGAGGCTGCCTCGATCCTGCTGTATGACGATGCCGCTCGGCGGCTGTACTTCCAGGTGGCAACCAACATCGACGAGCCGACCCGCCGCGGGCTGGTAGTTCCCATCGATAAAAGCATCGCTGGCTGGATCGTCACCAACCGCAAGCCGGTGCGCATCACCAACGCGCACGAGGATCCGCGTTTCTTCGGTGACGTGGAACAAACCACGGGTTTTCCCACCGAGTCAATCCTGGGGGTGCCGCTCATCACGAAGAACAAGATCGTCGGTGCGTTGGAGGCGCTCAACAAACACGGCGGAAAATTCACCGACCAGGACGAGTCCATGCTGCTGGTGTTGGGTGCCCAGGCCGCCGTGGCCATCGAGAACGCCCGCCTCTTCCAGCAATCAGACCTGATCTCCGAGTTCGTGCATGAACTGCGCACCCCGCTGGCCTCGCTCAGCACGGCCACCTACCTGCTGCTGCGCCCGGAGATGTCGCACGAACAGCGCGACCAGATCGTCAACAGCATCCACACCGAGACCCTGCGCCTGAACGCGCTGGCCTCCTCCTTCCTCGACCTGGCCCGCCTCGAATCGGGCCGCGTGCAATTTCGCAAGACCGCTTTCAGCCTGGCGGACCTGCTCTACGAGTGCAAGGACGTGATGGCTTCCAAGGCCGAAGAGGAGCGTATCCAGGTACGGGTGGAATCGCCCGAAGGGCTGCCCGTCCTCGAAGCCGATCGAGACAAGATCAAGCAGGTGCTGCTCAACCTGCTGAGCAACGCCATCAAGTACAACCGCCCCAGCGGATCGGTCATCCTGCGCGCCGAGGCCGCCGACAACGAAATCTTCATCTCGGTGCAGGACACGGGCATGGGCATCCCCGAACAGGCCCTGCCGCACCTGTTCGAAAAGTTCTACCGCGTGCGTGAGCATGAGGGTAAGGCTTCAGGCACCGGGCTGGGACTCTCGATCTGCAAGCAGATTATCCAGGGGCACGGCGGGCGAATCGAGGTCAAGAGCAAGATGGGCATCGGGACCATGTTCATGATTCACCTGCCGCGCGGCGGGAGCGGCAAGACCCAGCCGCATCGCGGATAAAAAAACGGAGCGCCGAAGATAAACTTCGGCGCTCCGTTTTTATGCCGTCCAAAATCAAAGCGGGGGATAGAACGAGACGTCGTAGTCCAGCATAGTCTCACCCTCGTAGAGGAAGTGCGCTGAGAAGAAACGGCCACCCCCGATCCACGGCAGGAAGATACGGTCGCTGGGCCACAGGGACAGGGAGTCGAACTCCGCGTCGGGAATCCATTCGAGATGCCCTTCGGGCGAGTCAATCAGGTCGCCGTCGAATTGCGCCGCGGTGAAGACGAACACGTACCAGCCCTGGCCTTTGAAGTTGGTGAAGATGAGCAGTCCATGCAGGTACGGGTCATGGATGGTCAGCCCCGATTCTTCCAGCACCTCGCGGCGGATGCACATCTCGGGGCTTTCGCCTGCCTCGACCTTGCCGCCCAGCCCGTTCCACTTGCCTGCGTGGATGTCGTCCGGCTTGCGGTTGCGGTGGACCATCAACGTGCGTCCGTTATGTTTGATGTAGCAAAGGGTGGCGAGGATCATGATTGTTGGCTTTCTTGTTTCTGCATGGGGCGTCCACAGATTGCGCAGATTTCACAGATTTTTAAAGAGAATCTCTGTGCAATCTTTGGATATTTTTATTGTTCAGGCGGAAATAACGCTTCCAGACCGCGCCAGAC
>CALLJA010000099.1 GCA_938008865.1 uncultured Anaerolineales bacterium | reverse complement strand
AACGCGCGATGTGGCGCTTTGTCGTACCCTTTCTTGACAGTATCCGAACGCATACGGCTCCTTTGGTCTTTTCCCCTCTCCCTCGGGGAGAGGGGCCAGGGGTGAGGGTTGGGTGGTAACAAAAAGAGCCGCCCGTGGTTAGGGCGGCTCTTCGTTCCTGTGTGAGTGTGTTTACTTTTTCACTCTCACCGTTGCCATCCTAACCGAAAATGGATCCTTAATAATAAGGACCGCAAGAAGGACGACAATAAGGGAAAGGGAGAAAATCGTGTTCATTTGGCGCTAGGTATTTCGCCCGATTATAGGCAGAAAGGGAAATCCGTCAAGGGGCAATTTCCAAAAATGTAAACGATTTAATCGCATGTTTACAAATCTGCAATCCACATGGGCGGCTGCTACTTGATGATCCGTTCCCCTTCGTAGAGCTTTATCGCGATGAAGGTGATAAAGACGGAAAGGATGATTGTCAGAAAAACAGAGACTGTCACGTTCGTCGTAGAGATCGGCTCCGAGCGCAGGAACTGATTGATCAGGATCTGCTGGCCAAAGGTTGGGATGATCATTGTCCACAAGGAAGGCTTGACGGGCAGGAAGGCCAGCGCCAGACCAGGCAGAGATGGGATCAGACCGATGAACGGCAGATAGGTCCCAGCTTCCTTGGTGGTTTTGGTGAACGAGGCGATCAGGGTTTGAATCGCGCAAGCCAGGAAGACGATCGGCAGACAGATTAAGAAGACCGCCACCAGCGTGCTCACATTGAGACCGATCTGAATACCAAGCACATCCTCCAACGGCAGGATGCGGAAGATGGCCGCAAACCCGCCCAGGGTGATGATCAGATTAAAGATGGCAAACGGCATGGCCGAAAGCATCTTCCCGATGGCGAACCATCCGCGCGGCAAAGGATTGATCAACAGCGGCTCCAGCGATCCGCGTTCCCGCTCGCCCGCCGTGGCGTCGATGATCACAGGCGAAGCACCGTTGAAGATCGCAAAGATGATGAAATACGGCAGCATGGAAAGGAAGATCAAGGCCTGGCTTTGCGGCGTGGCCGTATCCACATCCTCGACGTTCACCACGCGCATCACCTCGGGGCTGACCCCGCGCAGGGTCAGGCGCAACAGGCCCATGTATTCGCCATAACCTTCCAGGAGATTTTTTGCGCGGGTGATATCCACCATCGCAGACTGGCGAGTACTGTCAAAGATAAGCTGGACCTTGGCAGATTCTCCAGCAGAAAATTTTTCGCCATAGTCGGGTGGAATGATCAACGCAACGTTGATATCACCAGCGATGACCGCAGCCTCAGGGTCAGCGGGCGCAGGCTGGATGGTGACATCCTGTTGTTCCAGAAAAGCGATCAGGCTGGGCGCATGTTCGGCGCCAGAAACAGGCAAGGTCAGCGAGCCCACTGCCTGGTCACGGAAGGTATTGCCCAGCAACATGATCATCCCGCCCAGCATCAGGGGGCCGAAGAGCGCCCAGAATAAACCCGTCATCCAACTGCGATAGTCTCGCAGATTGTCGAGCATTTCCTTTTGGACGATGACCCATATCCTTTTTATCATCCCAATCCTTCCTCTGAACCGATTGCCGCGACAAAGGCATCTTCCAGGGTTTCCCTGCCAGTCTGACGTTTCAGGTCCTCTGGACTTCCATTGGCAGAGACGACGCCGCTCGAAATGATGACGATCTGGTCACATAGTGCGGCCACTTCCTGCATGATGTGACTGGTGAACAGCACACACTTGCCTTCATCCCGCAGCCGCAGGATGAATTGACGCATGGCGCGTGTGCTCATCACATCCAGACCATTCGTGGGTTCATCAAGCAATACATTCTGCGGATCATGCACCAGCGTGCGGGCGATGGCGACCTTGAGTTTCTCGCCCGTGGAAAATCCCTCGGTCTTGCGGTCGGCTATCGACTGCATATCGAGCAGGACCAGCAGCGAGTTGATCTGTTTTTCGAGCGCTTCCCCTTCCAGACCATGCAAACGCCCAAAGTAGCGGATGTTCTCGCGGGTCGTCAGGCGTGGATACAGTCCACGCGCGTCGGCCAGCACCCCGATGCGGCGCTGCACCTCGATCGGGTCCCGCTGAACATCAAAGCCATCCACCTGAGCAGTTCCGCTCTCTGGCTTGAGCAGCGTGTAGAGCATGCGTAGGGTGGTGCTTTTCCCTGCGCCATTCGGCCCGAGCAGGCCAGTGATCTGCCCATCTGACGCAGTGAAAGAAACATTTTGGACGGCTTTTACCTTGCCAAAAAACTTTGAAATACCCTGTACTTGTATCATGAATGGCCCTGATCCTTTATGGACGCGGTCCGCTGAAATCGACAAAAAATGGCGCAGGCTGGATTCCCTTTATACAAACGGTATCCAACCCATCGGTCGAGGCGCTTTGGATAAAGTCGCTGAAAATCTTCGTGCTGCAACGACTCATCAGATTGCCATGTCCCATGCCAGGGAACACCAGGTGAAGTTCATTGGTGAGGCTGTCTGCCACTTTATCGGCATGCCAGGGCGGGGTGATCGGGTCTGCATCTCCAGAGAATATCAAGACAGGCACATTCGAGGCAATCGGTTTGCGAAAATCAGGAGAGACCTCCCCTTTTGGCCAGGCGGCACAGACTTTCATAAAATCGACCGTGCGGTCGCCAAAGACGCTGTGCGTTCCACTCTCGGCGGCCTGATCGGCAGAGATCAACAGCGCATCTTCGCTGCAGGTCACGGCGTAGAACATGCCGTCATACAGGCCCGCATCTAAGAGAAACGCCTGCGTGATCAACGGGGCATAATTCGCATTTGCATAAGCCTCGTGAATGGACAACGGCAAAGTGGCCACCAGGTCAGGCAGATAGAGTGTGTTGAAAACCATGTTGGTGATCAACTGGCGTGTCACAGTCAATTCAAATGGCTTATTGGTCAACGGGTGTGGAAATTTGATCTGGGCAGGTTCCTCGTTCAGGCGGACCAACAGATCGGCGAACTCCTGGCGCAAGTTCGGGAAGGTCGTTTTACAGGCCTCGTCCGCTTCGCAGCGAGCAAAGAAGGCATCCAGCGCTGCCTGGCCATCCCCCGCCGCGTCCATGAACATGACGAATCCAGGATCCACCACCGCGTCGAGCGTCACCGTGCGGACATGCTCCGGGAACATGCGCAGGTAGGTCAACGCAGCACGCGTCCCATACGAGGCGCCGTACAGGTTGATGGTCTCATATCCCAACGCCGAACGCACCTCATCCAGGTCGTTCATGGCGATCTCAGTCGTGTAAAAGCGCAGGTCCGCATCGAGCGTTGTCGGGCAAGCCTTGAGTTTCTCAAGCACTTGCTCTTCGCTCAACATCTCATCATCAGACGAGAGACACTGCAACGGATTGGACTCCCCCGTGCCGCGTTGATCGACCAGCACAATGTCGCGGTCCTGATAGATCTGGAATAACATTGGCAGCATGGCAGGGAAGGTCTCTACCGCCGACTGTCCAGGGCCGCCTGCCAGCAAAAAGAGCGGGTCGGGTTCTGGATTCCTCTTGATCGCAGGGACAACTGCCACATTCAGTTCGATCTTCCGCCCGTCAGGGTCGGAACGATCCTCAGAAACGGTCAACTTTCCGCAGCGTGCATCCACTTGATAGCCAGTCCGCAAGCTAAGCGTGCAATCTTCGAGCGGCAGAGAACCTTGCGAGGACTGCGTCAGGCTCTGAGGCGAACAAGAGGTGAGAAACAGCAGAAAGAGCAAAGAGAAGTGAAGGATCTGTTTCATGGGTCAATTTTCTCATCCCCCGTCGATATGCGCAATGTCAGTTTGCCAGCTTTGTCAACGCCGCGCTCAACACATCCACGGCCTTGCGATAATCGTTCAGGTCGATGTGCTCGTTGGGCGTGTGGTCCAACGCTGAGTCGCCTGGACCATACACCACGGCGGGACACTTCCAAACGGGCGCGACGATGTTCAGGTCGGC
>CALLJA010000098.1 GCA_938008865.1 uncultured Anaerolineales bacterium | reverse complement strand
GGGCCAGCAACTTCGATCTCCCCGTCGCGCTCGGCCTTCAATTTGCGAATCGCGCCTTCAAGATCATCCTCCACGAGCCTGGCGTTGGGGCCGACCGATTGCAACGAGCGCGAGACCACCCATTTCGGTTGGTTTCGCCACGCCGCCGCGAAGGCGCGTTCGTCTGCATCCCATTCTGCATGATCGTCGTCCCAGTAACGCATGATCTCATACATTTGGCGGCCGTACACACTGCCCGCCTGCCCTTGCGCCTCCTCGATAAAGTGGCGGAAGAGCGTGGAGCTCGGTGCAAACGCCATATGATCGACGTAGCCGTCCAGGGACTGATTCATTCCAAACACGAGCCTTGCCATACTCACTTCCTTTCCTTATACAGCACATTCGTGCGGTTCTGCCCGTCGTGGCTGTTTGGTTCACGCCGCAAGGGGCTGACTTCCTGCTGAAGGGGTCGAACAGCATATTCACTACCCCGACACTCCTTCAAGCAGGAGTGCCGCGACTGCCTCTGGGACGATTATCATCGCATCATGACCGCTGACCAACTCGTGGTACGTCCACCCGGGTTGCGTACGCGCTCGCTCCGCGAACCACACAAATTCAGTATCCGCAGGTTGCCCTCCCGGAGACCTGAGATAAATGTAGGTTCGCGGGATTGTGGGCGCGCCGCCGTTAGTAAAACGGATGGGTTCGAGCAAAGTATGGATTGGCTGGGGCGTGATCTTGTCGAGGACCCATTGCTTATCGCTCTCGGAGGTAATGCCGAACGGACGCTCAAGAAAGGGATAGGGTAAGCGCCATCCATCAAGCAAATGGGCCTCGAGGTTCACACCATCGCCGTGTGGCGGTCGGAGTATGTCGCGCAGAGATTGTCCGTCTTCAGGAACAAAGGCATCCAGGTACACGAGCCTGGTCACCCGTTCTGGTGCGCGATCAGCGACGCCCGCGATGACCATCCCACTATAGCTGTGCCCAACCAAGACAACATCGGTCAGGTCTTCATACATCAGGACATTGAGGATGTCCTGAATATGGGTCGAAAGGTTGATTTCTGGCGATGCCAGGTGGCTCCGTTCGCCGAGGCCGGTAAGCGTTGGCGTGTAGACAGTATGACCAGAATCACGCAAATAGGGAGTGACACGTTTCCAGCACCATCCTCCGTGCCAGCCTCCATGGACAAGAACATAGGTTG